>JBDUAL010000051.1:0-7965 GCA_040004685.1 Anaerolineaceae bacterium
CTTGAATAATGCCAACTATTGATCCTGTCCGGCTGAAAGCGGAACGCGCGGCTGATGGCGTGACGTATTCATTATACGTCGCATGTTGCCCAGTGCGAGTTTAGCGCTTCGAAATAGGGTGGTAGCTATTCCGAAGCGGCAGGAGTGTCCGAAAGCGCCTCCGGGCCACACTCCAAGAGCTTTCCGAGAAGCGCCTCGTCGATTACCCGTACGCCGAGCTTTTCGGCCTTCAGAAGTTTCGAACCGGCGTCCGCACCCACAACCAGAGCCGTTGTCCCCTTCGAAACCGCGCTTCCAATCTTGCCCCCGCGCTCCCGGATACGATCTTCCGCTTCGTTGCGTGACATCGTCTCCAAACGTCCGGTGACCACCAGCGTGAGACCGTCCAAGGGTCCCAGGACGCGTTCCTCCACTGCTTCAACCGGGTTGACGCCCGCCGCGACCAGACGTTGCACGACCACCCGATTCTCATCGAGCGCCGACCATTCGGCGATCGCCTTCGCCACGATTGGGCCGATTCCGTCAACCGTTTTCAGCAGCTCCGCATCGGCGTCGAGAAGGGCGCCGAGGCTGCCGAAGCGAGTTGCCAGCAGCCTCGCTGTCTCGTAACCAACGTGGCGGATTCCGAGCGCGAACAGGACGTTCGTCAGCGGGCGTTGCTTGCTCAAGTTGATTCCCGAGAGGAGGTTTTCACCCGTCTTACTGAGCCTCGTCGTCCCGCCGGCGGCCTTCGCCTGGAAGTTCGTGAGCGAGTGAAGTCCCTCCGCGGTGAGGTCGTAAACATCCGCGACGGTGTGGACTAGGTTCGAGCGAAACAGCACGTAGGCGATCTTCTCGCCGAACCCCTCGATGTCCATCGCGCCCCGCGAGGCGAAGTGTTCGAGGAGCCGAACCTGTTGCGCCGGACAAGCCGCGTTGGGACAGTAGGTCGCCGCTTCGGCAGGATCCCGGGTCACTTCGGTCCCGCATGAAGGGCAGGTGAGGGGCATGACGAAAACCTGCTCGCTCCCGTCGCGCAGGCTCAGCACCGGAGCGACAACCTGGGGGATGACTTCTCCGGCGCGTTGGACGATCACCGTATCCCCCGCGCGGATGTCCTTGCGCTGGATGTCGCCTTCATTGTGTAAAGTCGCCATCGAAACATTGGCGCCGCCAACCACTACCGTCTCGAGGACGGCAAACGGCGTCAGCACCCCGGTTCGGCCCACGTTCACCTCTATCTTCTTAAGCCTCGTCGTTTGTTGCTGTGGCGGGAACTTATACGCCGTCGCCCAGCGCGGTTCGCGCCCGGCCACGCCAAGCCGCTCCCACTCGCGCGTGTCGTCCAGCTTCAGCACTGTGCCATCAATGTCGTAGTCGAGCCGTTCGCGCTGGTGTCCCCACCACTCAATCCGCTCGTACGCGGCGGCAACGGAATCGTGGATACGCGTCTCCGGGTTGATGTTGAAGCCCATCTCTCTCAGCCAGCCGAGAGTCTCGTGGTGGCTATCCGGCCGGGCACCTTCCACCCAGCCCAGCTGGTACATGAACATCGCCAACGGGCGGCTCGCCGTGACCGACGGGTCTTTCTGACGCACGGAGCCGGCGGCCGCGTTGCGCGGGTTGGCGTAAAGGGAAAGCGGCCGTTTCCCCTCCCGTTCACGCTGCTGGTTTGCCTCGCCGATCCCGGCGTTCATCGTCTCGAACCCGCTCTTGCTCATGAAGACCTCGCCTCGAACCTCCATCCGTGCTGGGTAGCTACCGTGTAGCTCCTGCGGAATGGAGGCGATGGTGCGCAGGTTCGCAGTGACGTTCTCGCCCCGGCGGCCGTCGCCGCGCGTCGCTCCCTGCACCAACCTCCCGTGCTCGTAGACGAGTGCCATGGCAAGCCCATCGATCTTCGGCTCGCTCACGATCGCGAAGTCGTCGCTGTCCATCCGCTCCGCCACCCGCCGATGCCACGCCTGGAGCTCTTCGATCGTGAACGAGTTACCGAGGCTGAGCAGCGGAACACGATGCTCCACCACCTCGAACGTCTGGAGCGGGGCTGAGCCGACGCGCTGGGTCGGCGAATCGGGCGTGATCAATTCGGGATACCGGCGTTCGATGGAGCGCAGTTCGTTGAGCATTGCGTCGTAGACGTCGTCCGGGATTTCGGGCGCGTCCAGTTCGTAGTACCGGCGGTTGTGGTAGTTCAGCTGCGAACGGAGCTCTTCGCTGCGCAACCGGGCATCGTACTGGTTTGATTCTGCCATCGCTCGCGATTATATCGGAGCACGTCTTCAGAGAGCCTCCTGCTACACTCAATGCACTATGACCGGTCCAGTTGTTGTCATCGATTACGGCGCGGGGAATCTGCGCAGCGTGGCACGCGCACTCGCGCACGTTGACGAGGTGCCGGTGGTCTCCGCCGACCCGTCAGACATCGATCACGCCGGAGCGGTCGTGCTCCCGGGCGTCGGCGCCGCCGCCGATACGATGTCCAACCTCATCTCACGAAACCTGGTTGAGCCTTTGCTCCAGTACATCAATGCCGGCCGTCCGTTCCTCGGCGTCTGCATGGGCCTGCAAGCGTTGTTCGAACGCTCCGAAGAGGGCGGTGGCCAACAGTGCCTCGGCGTGCTCCCCGGCGAGGCTCGCCAATTCGAAGCCGGTGACGGACGGAAGGTTCCACACATGGGCTGGAACACCGTGGAGTGGTTGCGGAGCCACCCGGTAGCAGCCGACATTCCAACCGGTAGTTACTTCTACTTCGTCCACAGCTACTACCCGTGGACAGACTCCGAAAGCCTCGCCCTGGGCGCCACCGACTACGGCGTCACGTTTCCCAGCATTGTCGCTCGGGGCAGCATTGTGGCCGCGCAGTTCCACCCCGAAAAGAGCGGCGAACACGGTCTACGCCTCTACTCGAACTTCGTGAAGTGGGCCCGCGCCGGAGCCCCGCACACTGATCAGCCGGTCGCCCTGCGCACCAGTGGAGTGGGCTGATGTTTGAGGTGATCCCCGCCATCGATCTTCGCGGCGGGCGCTGCGTCCGCCTCCTTCAAGGCGACTACGCTCGCGAAACTGTCTATGGCGACCCCGTGGAGATGGCCCGCAAATGGGAGGCGTTGGGCGCGCCTCGCCTTCACGTTGTCGACCTCGATGGCGCGAAGCAAGGCAGACCCGTCAACCATGCTGTCATCGAGCAGATCTGCGTGGCCGTCAAGATTCCTGTCGAGGTCTCAGGCGGCATTCGCGACATTGCCACAATCGAGCTTGCCTTCGTGCGCGGAGCCTCCCAGGTGCAGCTCGGCAGCATCGCCGTCCAGAGTCCAAATCTCGTCCTAGAGGCGGTCGAACGCTGGGGGTCGGACATCGTCGTGGCGGTCGACGCCCGCGATGGCGAAGTGCGCACGGACGGCTGGACTGCCGGCAGCGGCCTTCCCGCCCTCCAGTTCGCACAGACCATGGCCGGGGCCGGGGTCACCACCATCATGTTCACAGACATCGGCCGCGATTCGACGCTCACGGAGCCGAACTTCGAGGAGCTCGAAGTGCTGGTGCGCACGCTTCCGCAGTGTCGAATTGTCGCCTCGGGCGGCGTGGCTCAGGTCGCCCAGCTCGTCCGCCTCGGCGAAATCGGGTGCTCCGGCGCCATCGTCGGCAAGGCGCTTTACGAGGGTACGGTGGATTTGCCCGAAGCTCTCGCGGCCGTCGAACGCTTCTCGGTCTCCGAAACGGCGAGTGCCTGACCCATGCTCACCCGACGCATCATCCCCTGCTTTGATGTCGACCGCGGCCGCGTTGTCAAAGGCATTTCGTTCGTCGAGTTGCGTGACGCCGGCGACCCCGTGGAGATGGCCAAGTTCTACGACCGCGAAGGCGCCGACGAGCTGGTTTTCCTCGATATCACCGCATCCTCCGATGATCGTTCGACTGTCTACGATATGGTCGCCGCGACTGCCGACCAGGTGTTTATCCCGTTCACCGTGGGCGGCGGCATCCGCAGTTCGAGCGACATGAAGATCATGCTCGAACTCGGAGCCGAGAAGGTCAGCATCAACACCTCGGCGATTCAGACGCCGGACTTAATCAACGAGGGTGCACACCGCTTTGGCAGCCAATGCGTCGTCGTGGCGATCGATGCCCGCCGCGTGCCCGGCAAGCGCGACCAGTGGGAAGTGTTCACCCACGGCGGCCGCAAGCCGGCGGGTCTGGATGCCGTCGAATGGGCGAAGCAGGCCGTCGGGCGCGGAGCCGGCGAACTGCTAGTCACCAGCATGGACACGGACGGCCATAAGAAGGGCTACGACATCCGGATGCTGAGGGCGATCAGCGAGGCGGTCACCGTGCCGGTCATCGCCTCAGGTGGAGCGGGCGGCCCTGAGCACATGGTCGAAGCGCTCACCGAGGGGAGGGCGGACGCCGTCTTGGCCGCTAGCATCTTCCACTTCGGTCAGTATTCCATCGCGCAGGTGAAGGAGTACCTCGCCGCAGCCGGGTTGCCGATTCGGCCCATCGAACACTCACCGGTTCCAAGTCAGCAAAGGTAGGGTCGGCGTATGTCCGAAGAATCCACCCTCTCGTTCGATACCGATGGCCTCATCCCGGCGGTCGTTCAGGACGCCGATACCCACACCGTGCTCGTCCTCGCCTGGATGAATCGCGAGTCGATTGCTCATACGTACGCCACTGGCCGGGTGTCGTTCTGGAGTCGCAGCCGCAACGAACTCTGGGAAAAAGGCGCGACCAGCGGTAACACGCTCGAGCTCGTCTCTATTCTCAAGAACTGCGAAGCGAACAGCCTTCTCGTGAAAGCCCGCCCGGTCGGTCCCACTTGCCACACCGGCAAAGTGAGCTGCTACTACCGTGAATTGGACCCAGCCACGGACGTTCCCGGGTGAAGCCCGATTACACCGCCCTCGACCTTCCCGAACCGCCCAATGATCGGCCCTACGTCCTGATGAACATGGTGATGTCGGCGGACGGCAAAGTGGTGATCGAGGGCACCGAAGCGGGCATCGGCTCGAAGACCGACCAGCGGCTGATGCGCGAACTGCGCGTCAACGCCGATGCCGTGCTCAACGGCGCGAGTACCCTCCGGGCCTCGGGCGCCTCGTCACGCCTCGGCGATGAAGGCTTGGAGAGGCTGCGCCTTACGAACGGCAAGCCACGCTTCCCGATCGCGGTGGCGCTCTCCCGTTCCGGCGACCTGCCGCTGGACAAGATCTTCTTCACGGCGCGCGATTTCGATGCAGTGGTCTACCTCTCGGACACTGCCCCGGCGAGGCGGCGGGCGGCAATCGTTGCAACTGGCCGGCCCGTACACGTTGTGCCAACGGACGGCGAAATCCCGGCGATGCTGAAGCACATGCGCCAGCAGTTAGGCGTAGGGGTCCTCGTCGTAGAGGGCGGCCCCACCATAAACGCTCAGATGTACGCCTTAGGAGCGGTCGATGAGTACTTCCTCACCCTCGGCCCGGTCATCGTCGGCGGCCGAGACACCTTGACCGCAGTCGAAGGTCCGGCAGCCTTCTCGCGGACGGAGGTCAAGCACCTCGAATTGGTCGCCGCGGTCCCGAATCCCGAGACCAGCGAAGTCTACGTCCGTTATCGTGTGCGTCGGAATGCATAGTTGGTTGGATCCAGTGGCGTCCTTCGCACCCAACATGACCAGCACCCTCCTAGAACGCGCGTTCTACATCTGATAGACTGGCCAAAGCGATCGCGCACGGGTCATCAGCGCGCGGGTCGACACTATGCAAGCCGTGAATCGACAATCCCTCAATGCCTCTCGACCACATCTCCGTGCGCGGCGCCCGCGAGCACAACCTAAAGAACATCGATGTCCGCATCCCGCGCGATAAGCTAGTCGTCATAACGGGATTGTCGGGCTCAGGGAAGTCATCGCTCGCCTTCGACACGATCTACGCCGAGGGCCAGCGCCGCTACGTTGAGTCGCTCTCCGCCTACGCCCGCCAGTTCCTCGGTCTCATGGAAAAGCCAGACGTCGACCACATCGATGGTCTGTCGCCCGCCATCTCCATCGATCAGAAGTCGACCTCCAACAACCCACGTTCCACCGTCGGTACCGTCACCGAAATCTACGACTACATGCGCCTCCTCTGGGCGCGGGCGGGCCGGCCTCACTGCCCCACCTGCGGCCGGCCAATCGAAAAGCAGACGGTCCAACAGATTGTCGACGCCACGCTGAACTACCCCCCGGGGTCTCGGTTGCTCCTGCTCGCGCCTGTTGCTCGGGCGAAAAAGGGCGAGCACACGGGCATCTTCGAGGAGGCGCGCCGCGCGGGGTTCGTTCGCGTCCGCGTCAACGGCATCGTCAGCGACCTGGACGAAGAGATGACGCTCGACAAGCAGAAGCGCCACGACATCGACGTCGTCGTGGATCGGTTGGTAGTGCCCGAGCCCGGCACAGATCCCACCGCAACGTCGCGCATCGCCGATTCGGTGGAAACGGCGTTGAAGGTCGGCCAGGGCGTGATGATCGTCGCCCCGGCGCAGACCCCCGCCCGCGGCGCTAAGGCGTTGGCAGAGTCCGAGCGGATCTTCTCTGAGCACTTCTCCTGCCCCTACGACGGCACTTCTATCGGTGAAATCGAGCCGCGCACGTTCAGCTTCAACAGTCCCCACGGAGCATGTTCGAAATGCACGGGCCTCGGCCGCGAAATGGAGATCGACCCGACGCTGGTGATGCCGGATCGCCTGAAATCGTTGTCTGGCGGCGCCGTCGAACCTTGGTCGAAGTCGCCCAGCGTAGCCGGTTGGTACATGCGCCAGCTCGAGGCCGTTGCAACCGATATGGGTTTTTCGGTTGACCAGCCGATCCGAGAGCTTTCCGAAGAGCAGATCCAGGCGGTGCTCTACGGCACCGGCGGTCGCATGCTTCACCTCAAATTCACCAACCAATACGGGCGCACTCAGAGCTACGACACCAAGTTCGAAGGCGTGGTCACCAACCTCCAACGCCGCTACAAAGAGACAGATTCCGATTACGTCCGGGCGGAGATCGAAAAGTACATGGGCAGTGTCCCTTGCCCGCAATGCAAGGGCCGGCGCCTCCGTCCTGAAGCGCTCGGCGTACTGATCGACGGGCGTTCAATCAACGAAGTGACGAACCTCGGCATTGCCGCGGCTCGCGCCTGGGCCCAACGCCTTGCCGCCCCCGAAACCCCGTTGAACAAGCGCGAACAGACGATCGCCTTCCAGATCCTCAAGGAGATCCGTTCGCGGCTCGAATTCCTCGAAGACGTCGGGCTCGACTACCTCACCTTGAACCGTGTATCGGGAACCCTTTCAGGAGGCGAGTCGCAGCGAATCCGACTCGCTACCCAGATTGGCTCCGCGCTGATGGGCGTCCTCTATATCTGCGACGAACCCTCCATCGGCCTCCATCCGATCGATGGCGACCGCCTGATCAAGACACTCGAACGGCTCCGCGACCTCGGCAATACCGTGCTCATCGTCGAACACGACGAAGCGATGATGCGCGCCGCCGATTGGGTGATCGATATGGGTCCCGGCGCCGGCATTCACGGTGGCCACCTCGTTGCCGAGGGCGACATCGAGGTGATCAAGGCCTGCCCTGAAAGCATCACCGGTGCTTACCTCTCCGGCCGGCGCGGAATCCCCGTGCCAAAGGATCGCAGGCTCGGC
This sequence comes from Anaerolineaceae bacterium, assembly GCA_040004685.1. GTDB lineage: Bacteria > Chloroflexota > Dehalococcoidia > Tepidiformales > Tepidiformaceae > PNKC01. The sequence continues at coordinate 7,636 of JBDUAL010000051.1, forward strand.
AACGGCAACAGCATCTGGATTCGAGGCGCCCGAGAGAACAACCTCAAGAACATCGATGTCGAAGTCCCGCTTGGCCGGCTCGTCGCCGTCACCGGCGTCTCGGGCTCCGGCAAGTCGTCGCTCATCACCGACATCCTGGTGCGGCGCGCCACCAACGTCCTTCACCACGGACGTCAGCGGCCCGGCCTCCACGACGTGGTCGAAGGCCTGGAGCACATTGACAAGATCGTGGACATTGATCAGTCGCCCATTGGGCGCACGCCGCGTTCCAACCCCGCCACCTACACGGGCGCATTCACGATCATCCGCGACATGTTCGCCTCGGTGCCA
>JBDUAL010000052.1:0-7860 GCA_040004685.1 Anaerolineaceae bacterium
CAGTTCCCGGCCACCATGGTGCTGTCGCGCGAAGAGGACAATTTGGTCGTTACTCGCCCGAACGACGAAGGCAAGCAGCGCGCCCTTCACGGTCTTTCGCGCAGCCTGCTGAACAACATGGTCGTTGGCGTCACCACTGGCTTCACCCGCACGCTCGAAGTGCAGGGCGTGGGCTACCGCGCGCAGCTCCAGGGCGCCAATCTTCAGCTGGCGCTCGGGTTCTCGCACCCGGTAATCGTCGCCGCGCCCGACGGCATCGCCTTCACCGTGGAGGGTCCCCGCATCCACGTTGCGGGTATTGATAAGGAGCGCGTCGGCCAGGTCGCAGCGAACATTCGTAAGCTCCGTCCGCCAGAGCCCTACAAGGGCAAGGGCATTCGCTATTCGGGCGAAAAGGTTCGACGCAAGGCCGGCAAGGCCGGGAAGGTGGGCAAGTAATGAGCAAGGCAACTGGTACCCTGGCTCGCCAACGTCGGCACACCCGTGTGCGGAAGACCGTTTCGGGCACGCCGCTGCGCCCGCGGTTGAATGTCTTCCGCAGTTCGGCGCACATCTACGCCCAGGTTATCGACGATGTAGCCGGTCGCACGCTTGCGGCCGCGAGCGATTCCGACAAGGAACTGCTGAAGGCACTCGAGGGCAAGACAAAGACCGAACGCGCCAAGGAAGTCGGCAAGGCCGTCGCCGAACGCGCTAAGGCGAACGGCGTCGAGCTCGTTGTCTTCGACCGTGGCGGCTACAAGTACCACGGCCGCGTGCAGGCGCTCGCCGATGGCGCGCGTGAAGCGGGATTGGGGTTCTAAATGGCAGAGAATCGATACGACCGCGACCAGCAGGATGAGCTCACCGAAAAGGTGATCTACATCAACCGTGTTGCGAAGGTTGTCAAAGGTGGACGCCGGTTCAGCTTCAGCGCCCTCATCGTCGTTGGCGATGGGCACGGAAGCGTCGGCGTGGGTCTTGGTAAGGCGAACGAAGTGCCGGAGGCGATCCGCAAAGGTTCGACGATGGCCCGCCGCCAGATGATCCTCGTACCCATGAAGGGCGGTACGATCGCTCACCCGGTGCTGGCCAAGTTCAGCGCCGCTAGGATCATCATCAAGCCCGCCAGCCACGGTACCGGCGTAATTGCCGGGGGCGCTGTCCGCGCGATCATGGAGGCGGCCGGCGTGACCGACGTGCTTGCCAAGTCGCTCGGCAGCCGCAACCCGATCAACGTCGCCCGGGCCACGCTCGATGGGCTCAGTTCCCTCCGCGATCCGGAAGGCGCGAAGGCGCGCCGATTGGCGATTGCCAGGGGCGAGTCCTGATGGCCACGCTGACCGTAACCTACAAGAAGAGCGCGATCGGCTATCGCCAGGATCAAAAGGACACAATCAAGAAGCTCGGCCTGAAGCGTCTCAATCAGACCGTGGAAATTCCCGATACGCCTGCCGCGCGCGGCATGGTGGAAAAGGTCTCGCACTTGGTCGTTGTTGTCGAAGGGGTTGAGAAATGAGCATCGGTGCAGAAGAACTCCGTCCCGACCTTGGCGCTACGCACGCCAAGAAGCGCGTCGGTCGCGGTAACGGCAGTGGCCACGGAACCTATTCCGGTAAAGGCCTGAAGGGCCAGAAGTCTCGCTCGGGTAAGAAGCTACCATACGACGCTTTCGAAGGCGGGCAGTTCCCTACCTCGCGGAAGTACCACACCCTCCGTGGCTTCAACAACAAGTGGCGCGTGCCCTACCAGCCGATCAATCTCTCCGCGCTCGATCGCTTCGACGCAGGCTCGGCCGTAACGCCGGAGACCCTCCTACAGGCCGGGCTGCTCAGGCATCTTCGCGAGCCTCTGAAGGTTCTTGGCAATGGCGACATAACGAAGAAGCTTACTATTTCCGCACATCGATTCAGCGAGACGGCGAAGGCCAAGATTGAGAAGGCTGGCGGCACCGTCATGCTAATTAGCCCAGAAGAAGAAGCGAGGGAAGCCTAAGCGATGACAACGCAACCGGCCTCGCGCCCCCGCCTGCTCCAGGCGATGGTGGACGCCTTCCGCCAGGAAGATGTCCGAAAGAAGCTGCTGTTCACACTGGCAATGCTGGTGGTGTTCCGCTTCGTGGCGCACGTACCGGTTCCCAACGTGGACCGCGCGGCTCTCGAACGGGCGTTTCAGGGCAACGCCATCCTGGATTTCCTCAGCATCTTCTCCGGCGGAGCGCTCCAGAACCTGAGCGTCGCTGCCCTCGGGGTGTACCCGTACATCACAGCGTCGATCATCATGCAGATCTTGACGCCGCTTATCCCGTCGCTCCGCGCCCTCTCTGAGGAGGGCGAGCAGGGCCGGCGCCGCGTCCAGCTCTACACCCACTGGCTCACCGTCCCCATGGCGTTCGTCCAGGGTTACGGCCAGATCCTCTTCATAAACAGCCAGAGCGGAGAGGTGATCAAGGGCTTCGGATTCGACAATGACCCGATGGCCACGTTCGCGACGCTGTTCACCCTTGCCGCCGGCACCATGTTCCTGGTCTGGATCGGCGAACTGATCACAGAAAACGGCATCGGCAACGGTGTCTCGGTGATCATCTTCGGGGGCATCGTCGCACGCCTGCCCAGTCTCATTCCCAGCTTCTCGACTCAGTCGATCATCGGCATCATCGGCATCGCCGTGTTTGCCATCGGCCTCATCTACCTGGTGGTTTATTTCCAGGAAGCGCAACGGCGAGTGCCGGTCCAGTATGCCCGTTCGTCTTTCCGGGGTGGACGGATGTATAGACAGCAAGGGCAGAGCCATATCCCGCTGAGGGTGAATATGGCGGGCATGATCCCGTTGATCTTCGCCTTCTCGATCATGATCCTGCCAGCCACCGTCGCCACCTACTTCACGTCGTCTGGCGGAATTATCGAGCCTATCGCCGACTTCATGGTCAGCCAGTTCCAGGGAGGCCGCGGTGGGGCAGGAACAGGCTGGTATTGGGCGATCCTGTTCCTGCTTGTCGTCGTGTTCACGTTCTTCTACACGATGGTCCAGTACCAGCAGCAGCAGATCGCAAAGAACCTGCAGAAGCAAGGTGCGTTCATTCCGGGCATCCGCCCGGGGCCGCCTACCGAGGCGTACCTGATGCGCGTCGTGACGCGAATCACCTGGGCCGGTGCGTTCTTCCTGGGGTTCGTGGCTATCCTGCCGTTCTTCATTGGCCTGATAACCGACGTTCGGGCGCTGACGGTGTCCAGCACGGGCTTCCTCATCGTGGTGGCCGTCGTACTCGATACCATGAAACAGCTCGAGTCACAGCTGCTGATGCGAAACTACGAGGGGTTCATTCGCTAGGTGTTCATTGTACTTCTTGGACCACCCGGCGCCGGAAAGGGAACACAGGCGCAGCGGATAGCTGCTGCCACCAAGCTCTTGCATATCTCCACAGGGGACATGTTTCGGGAGAACGTCAAAGGTGGGACTTCACTTGGCGAGCAGGCGAACGCCTTTATGGCGAAAGGCGACCTCGTCCCCGATGCCTTGACCATCCAGATGCTGCTCGAACGGATTGGCCGTCCAGATGCCGCCGAAGGCGCGATGTTTGACGGCTTTCCGCGCAACGTCCCGCAGGCGGAGGCCCTGGACGCCGCCCTTGCTGGCCGCTCCGCGAAAATTGACCACGCTCTGCTCATCACGGTGCCCGACGGCGAGCTGGTGTCCCGCCTCGGCGGGCGCTGGATCTGCCGGAACTGCGGCCACCTTTATCACGAACGAAACGACCCACCGAGGAAGGCAGGCGTGTGCGACCTTTGCGCTGGCGAACTTTATCAACGCGAGGACGACCGTCCGGACGTGGTGATGGCGCGCCTCGAAAAGCAGAGGCCGCCCGGCGCCCTCATCGAGCACTATCGCAAGGCCGGTGTTCTCGCCGAGATCGATGGGATGCAATCGCTCGACGCGGTGACTGCAGTGTTGTTGGAGGCCATCACGTAGGAATGGCTGTGAAGTTGAAGAGTGAAGATGAGATGCGCATCATGCGCGAAGCTGGCCAGATTGTTGGGCAGACCCTGGCGCAGATCCGCGAAATGATTCGGCCAGGGCTTTGTCTGCTGGAGATCGAACAATTTGTGACGGATGAGTTTGAGCGCCGAGGCGCATCATCGCCGTTTCTCCACTACTCGCCCGCGCCAAAGTACCCGCCTTACCCTTCGAACATTTGCATCAGCGTCAACGAGCAGTTGGTCCATGGGATTCCCACGGGGCGCAAACTCGAAGAGGGCGACATCGTGAGCCTGGACCTCGGCGCTACGTACAAGGGATACGTCGGGGATGCAGCGATAACGGTGGGCGTGGGGAACATAAGTCCTGATGCCCAAAGGTTGATGGAAGTCACCGAAGCGTCTCTCGACGCGGGCATCAGGGCGGCCCGCACGGGTCGTCACCTGAACGATATCCGCGGGGCAATCGAAGACGTGATCCGGCCCAGCGGTTTTTCGATTGTGCGTGGCTACGGTGGGCACGGCGTGGGGCGCGATATGCACGAAGAGCCGCACATCGAAAACGTCCGCCAGAAGTTTCGGGGCATGCCGCTCCGGCACGGACTGGTGATAGCCCTGGAGCCGATGGTCAACATTGGCAATCCAGACGTTGAGGAAGGCGGAGACGGCTGGACTGTAAGCACGAAGGACGGTAGCTTATGCTGTCATTTCGAGCATACAATAGCTATTCGCGAGGGGTGTGAGGCGGAAATTCTCACACTTCCCTAGCTTACTGCGCGATTCACCGGCGCCCCTCTTCGGAGAGCTGCCAGGGCGGATTTCAGACTCAATCAAGCCGCCGGCCACGACGGCAACAGGAGACACATGAAGGTCCGAGCATCAGTCAAGCCACGATGCGACAAGTGCAAGGTCATTCGCCGGCACGGTCGCGTCATGGTCATTTGCGAAAATCCAAAGCATAAGCAGCGGCAGGGTTAGTCATGGCACGTATTTCTGGGGTTGACATTCCGAACGACAAGCGCATCGAAGTGGCGTTGACGTACATCTTTGGGATCGGGCTTACCCGGTCGCATCAGATCCTGGCGGGCACGGGTATCAACCCGGATACTCGCGCGCGGGAGCTGACCGATGACCAGGTAATCAAGATTCGCGATCACATCGATAAGCACTTCATCGTTGAAGGTGACTTGCGCCGCGAGGTTCGTCAGAACATCGGCCGGCTCGTCGAAATCAACTGCTACCGCGGACAGCGCCACCGCCGGAACCTCCCGGTTCATGGCCAGCGCACCCGCACCAACGCACGCCAGAAGCGCGGCGCCCGTAAGACGGTTGCCGGCAAGCGGCGCGCAGGCAAGAAGTAAGAGGAGGTAGCACACGATGGCTGATGCAAAACGGGGAGCGGCGAAAACAGACAAAAAGGGCGCATCTGGCGCTCGCCGCCTGAAGCGCCGCGAACGTAAATCCGTCCCTCGCGGGAAGGCATACATCAAGAGCACCTTCAACAACACGCTGGTGACCCTCACGGACCCCAACGGGAACGTCATCTCATGGTCGAGTTCCGGTGCATCTGGATTCAAGGGCTCTCGCAAGGGAACGCCGTTCGCGGCTCAGTTGGCCGGCGAGACAGCAGCCCGGCGGGCCATGGAGCATGGTCTTCAATCGGTTGAGGTTTACGTTCGCGGCGCGGGCAGCGGCCGTGAAGCCGCCATCCGTTCATTGCAGGCGTCCGGACTGACTGTTACGGCCATCCGCGATGTCACCCCAATCCCCCACAACGGCTGCCGCGCTCCCAAGCGTCGGCGCGTTTAGGAGAGCACTCATGGCACGTTACACAGGACCAGTCTGCCGGCTCTGCCGCCGCCACGGAGAGAAGCTCTTCCTTAAGGGGGAGCGCTGCTTCACGCCCAAGTGCAGCTATGACCGTCGCCCAAACCCGCCCGGTCCGCGCCCTGCCCGCCGCCGAAAGATCAGCGACCGGGGACTTCAACTACGTGAAAAGCAGCGCGCGCGCGTGACCTACGGCGTGCTCGAAAAGCAGTTCGTGCGCTACTACAAGGAAGCGATTCGCGGGACTGGCGTTTCCGGTGAAAACCTCGTGCGGCTGCTCGAAACCCGGCTCGATAACATCGTGTACCGGCTTGGTTTCGCCGATTCCCGTTCCCAGGCTCGCCAGATTGTCACCCACGGTGGCGTCGCGGTGAACGGTCGCAAGCTGGACATCCCTTCCGCCCACCTGAAGGTCGGCGACAGCGTCGGATTCACCCCTCGGGGCATCCGTAGCGAGTACTACAAGATCGTCCAGGAGACGATGAAGTCCAAGAATCCGCCCTCATGGCTGATGCTCGATGTTGCCGGCATGTCCGGCCGCGTGAGCGCGCCACCATCGGTCGCTCACGGCGAGACGCATCTGTTCAATGAGAACGTCATCATCGAGTACTACTCGCGCTAACCACCCCAGCGCGTTCTGGAACCAGTAGAAGAGGCACAGCCAGCATGATGGATTCCCTGGAGTTGATAGGGCAGACGGCAGATGACGTCGTCCCCCAGCTCACTGTTGACGATGAGACCGAGCGATACGCCCTCCTTGTTGCCGAGCCGCTTGAGGCGGGTTACGGCATCACCCTCGGGAACGCGCTCCGGCGAGTTCTTCTCAGCTCGCTCGAAGGCGCGGCTATCACGTCCGTGCGCATCGAGCAGGTGGAGCACGAGTTCTCGACCGTTCCGGGTATGCAGGAGGACTCCACCGAGTTCCTCCTCAACCTCAAGGAGGTCCGACTCCGCGCACTCACCAACCGCTCCGGCACGCTCTCCCTGGACATCCAGGGGCCGGCCGAGATCACTGCGGGGGACATCCAGGTCCCTGCGGACTTCGAGATTGCCAACCCGGATCTTCACCTCGCCACTATGGACACCGTAGGCCGCTTGAACGTGGAACTCCACGTAGAACTCGGCCAGGGCTATGTTCCCGCGGGCAGCGTTGAAGGGCTTCCGCTCGGCTACATCCCGGTGGACGCCGTCTTCACGCCGGTCCGCAAGGTCAACTACCACGTTGACAAGACGCGCGTGGGCCAATCCACCAACTACGATCGGCTCGTCCTTGAAGTTTGGACGGATGGGACCATCGGCGCCGTCGAAGCTGTCGGCCAGAGTGCTGACATCCTGATGGAACAGTTCTCGCTGTTCAGCGTCATGGGACGCCCCGAGCCGATGGCCCTTGGCGCCGGCAGCGGTAGCCTGACCAGCCCCAGCGGAATTCTGATGGCGCCGGACCGCTATAACACACCGATCGAAGATCTCTCCCTCAGCGTACGGGCATACAACTGCCTCAAACGCAGTGGGCTCATGACTGTCGGCTCCGTCCTAGAAAAGAACGAAGACGAACTGCTCGGTCTCCGCAACTTTGGACGAAAGTCCTACGACGAGTTGCGCGACCGTCTGATCGAGTTCGGTTACGTGGATCCGGATGCTGAGGGGCTGGTGCCGCTCAGCGACGCACCGAAGAGCGCCGCCCCCAGGCCCGGCGCTGGCCGCCGGTCAGCCCCGTCCCGTACGAGCGCCGTCATCCTCGATGACGACGACGAAGAAGAGAACCTGAGCGCCCTTGGCAAGGCCCTTAAAGAAGCACTACTGAAAGACGGGAGCGCGGATGATCTCATCGGCGCCGACGACGAGGACTAAGCAATGCGACACCGCCTCGGCGGCCGCCATCTCGGCCGCGAAACCAGCCACCGATTGGCCCTCTATCGCAACCTGGTGACCGATCTGTTGCGCTATGAGCGCATCACCACCACTGAGGCCAAGGCCAAGGAAATTCGGCCGATGGCGGAGAAGATCATCACGCTCGGCCGCCGTGGCGACCTTCATTCGCGCCGCCAGGCCCAGCGTTTTCTTTACGACCCACGGGTCG
>JBDUAL010000053.1:0-7782 GCA_040004685.1 Anaerolineaceae bacterium
CACCCCGAACCCCACGACCCCCCCGGCCACCGCGACACCGAGCGGGCCGCGCGCATCCATCAGTGGGCCGGGCGCGGCCTCCGTGGGAGCGCCGGTCGGCTTTGTGGGGAGCGCGTCCGGCGGGACGGTCATCGGCCAACCTCTCTGGACGGCCGGCGGCGGGAGCGTAGCGGCGCCCAACCCGTTCGCACCGACGATTACGTTCACCCAGGCGGGGTGCCAGTCAGTGACTGTGACATTCAACTTCGCTGGAGGAACGAAAAAGACAGCATCAATGGTCGTGCCAGTCGGCGGAGCGCGCTGCTAGGCAAGAGATTGGGAGTTGGGCCGAAACGCGGTCGCGGGGCCTTCGCCGGTCATCCTCGCCGACGAGCGTCGCCGAGCGCGTCGAGCTCCCATCCTGGCGGCGCGGGCGGTGCACCCGTCTTCACCAGGCAGCCACCCGCTCTGCAAAGCGCGCGCGAATTGTACTCGCAGCGGCGACGCTCACCAGTTCCCCAAAGTAGGTGAGCCTCAACTGCAGGTAAGCGAGCGCCCCATCCGCACTTGTCACGTCGTCGCTCGCGGCCGCCTCAAGGAAGAGTTGATCCGCCAGCTGTCCCGGGCGCGCGGAGACCGCCGACCGCGCCGCAGCCTCGGTCTCGAGCGCTATCTTGAGGATGCGCGAAAGTTGCACAAGGCGTGGATCCACCGGTCCCTCCACGCCTTGCAGTCTAACGTACCGTCTGAGCGGCGATGCTTAGCTCTGGGCCTCGACTTCGCGCGGCTTGATCTTGCTGTAGCAGGCGCTGCAGTAGACCGGCCGTTCGCCGCGAGGGACAAAAGGCACTTCCGTCATCTGGCCGCAATCGGCGCAAGAGGCGGGATGCATCTGGCGAGGCGTCTTGCCGCCGAAGCTAGCGAAGTTGCCGTAACGGACGTAGCCGTCGTTCTGTTCGAGGGTGCTCTGGGTTGCGCGCCGAGACGAGCGGCAAGTCTGGCAGCGGGTGGGCTCGTTCATCAGCCCCTTGTTCGCGTAGAACTCCTGCTCGCCAGCAGTGAAGACGAAGTTTGTGCCGCAGTCGCGGCAAGCGATCTGCTTATCAGCAAAGGCCAAAGGGTAAGGACTCCTGTTATCCGCACCATGCGGGACTCCTTTTATGGTAGCAGACAGGGCAAGCGTGTGGCTTGCCGGGGCCTTTCCGGTTCGAAATCGGCGCTCCAGACTGGGGTTGGAGTGCTTCGCGGCGATGCCGAGACCGGGCATCCCATCCTTCCGCAGCAGGATTCACACGCGCGGTAGCGAGTCTCGTCGAGGGCCGCGTTACGGCAAGACGGCCTCCGGCGCGGCCCCAATCCAGCGCTCGAGGTCATCCGCGAGCAGCAGGCGCCCATCATTGGGGTGAATGCCAATGCGCAGCGGCCGCCCGCTCAGTCTGGCCAGCCCCAGGTTGACGGTGTTCAACAGGCGTAGAGAGATCGCACGAACGCGCGTGTCCGCTTCGAACCCGGCCAGCGGCAAGCGGCGCGTGCGGCGCTTCTTCGCATCCCATATACCAGTCAGCGTTTCGACCCGTTCGAAGCCAAGCCGGCTCATCTCACTCAGCGGGAGCGCACCCATCGCCCACGCGGGAGGTACGTAGAACGTCGGCATGGGTAGGTTATTGGCCACGAACCAGGCCCGGCCGTTCGCAACGATCTCGCGGATCTCGGTCTTGCTGCGCCCGAGATGCTCGGCGCTGTCGCGCGACAGGAGAACGCTGTGGAGCCGGTGATAGAGGCCGCGTGGCTTTGGGGCGTGGTGAGTCCAACCGTGGGCCGCCAGGACCTGACCCTCGGTTGACCAGGCGCGCAGTTGTGCAAGTGCAGACTGTGGCCATTCACCAGCGGCTACGACCAGCACGCAGAACGGGCCGATGCCCGCCGCCGTCAACCGTTCAGCAATAACGGTGGCGGCATTGATAGTCGATGGAGAGACGTCGTGAATCGACCAGATCGCACGCACCGATCAAACCGCGATCGAGGCGTCGGCAAACTGCTGCCAGACCGATTTCTCGGTGGCCGCGACAAGCGCCCGGGAGGCGATGCTGGCGCGCAGAGCAGGATCATCGGCCAATCTGCGGATAAGCCCCGGCATCTGCCGGTCGGAATCGAAGAGCAGCCCCGTTTCGCCGTGCCGAATGTAGCCCGGGATCTCACCGACGCTACGGGCGATCACTGGCAGGCCGCAACCAATCGCCTCCAGTGAGGCCATCGAATAGGTCTCAGTGCGCGAAGCCATGACGTAGATGTCGGCTTCGGCCAGCGACGCGATCGGTTCCTTGCACCAGGGAACATGATCAACGGGCACACCAAGTTCGCGGGCGAGCCGCAACGTTGGCAGCAGTTGGCTGCCATCGCCGATCAGCCGAAAGCGGAAGCGGCTATGCCCCGGGTCGGCATTCGCGATCGCGCGAATCGTGCTGTCGACCGCCTTCTCTCGCGAAATCCGGCCATGGTAGGCGACGGTCAAGGTTGCCTCGGCGCGGTGTTCGCGTTGCGCTTTCGCGGCGTAAAGTGGCGGATCGAGGCGAAAGACGTCGCTGCTCGGCATCGCCATGCTGCTCGGAGCGACAACACGGCTGGCCACCCCCACGGCCCAGCCTTCGATCCGTGCGGCAGCCCACTCCGCGACGCTCCGCCCAGCCCGCGCTCGCAGCGTATGGCGCATCAGCATCGCAAAATCGTTGTGCAAAAAGAGGGTGGAGTGCCTGTGGTAGCGGCGGGCGAAGAGGAGCGCCTCGCAGCCCAGCGGCCCAAGCGTGTGGACGACAACCGCGTCCGCCTCTCGCACAGCCTGTGCCACGGTGCGTGGGCCGGGATAAGGCAGACGGAAGTCGGTCGTACCGATCGCTGTCCGCTTCAATCCCGTAAAGCGCACCGTGGAAGGTACGCGCGCACCCGCTGGTCCCAGCAGATGGACATCGGCACGCACGGACAGCAGTTCCGAAGTGCGCATCGCGATGAGCGCGACGCCATTCGGGTCGGGTGAGAGCGTGTCAGAGACGACAAGGAGGCGTTGGCGGCGTTGGCAATCAGCGGGCATTGAGTTGTTTCTCTTGGTGTCTTGCCCGCGCGCAAGGGCGCACGTACGTGACGGCTCTGAGCTTAAGCCCGGCGGGCGCTTACGTAATACGGAACCGGGTGTCACCTATTCGTTCCGCGGTTCAGGAGTTTCGCTCGATCGCCTCCGTCCGGAGTGTCATCGAGGGTTGAACTGCCGCGAACGAGCACGCACCAGTGTTGTACGCTTCGCCGTCGGAGGGCTGAGTCATGACATCCGACGACATTCGAAAGCGCTTTCGGCACCAAGACCTCGTGCTACTGACCTCCGCAGTGTTCGCGGCCTACGGCATGGCGCCCGGCGCTGCCGAAGTCGCCGCCGAGGTGCTGGTGGATGCGGATCTGTCAGGGATCGAATCACACGGCATCGCCCACCTTCCCTGGCATTCCGGCTACGCGCCGGGTTTCCAGCGTGGGCTGATAAATCCCCGTCCGGAAGTCCAGATCCTGCGCGATAGCCCGGTGGCCGCTTCGTGGGACGCGGACCGGGGACTCGGCGTGAGTATCGCACGGCAAGCGATGGAAAAAACCATCGAGAAGGCGCGGACCACCGGGATCGGGATGGTGGCCGTCCGCAATGGGCGTCACTTCGGGGCGGCGGGCTACTACGCGCGCATGGCTGCCGACCAGGAGATGATCGGGATGGCGATGTGCAACGTGCTTCCTCTGGCAGTGGCGAGCGGCAGCCTGGACCGAGCCTACGGCACCAACCCCATCGCCTTCGCGGCGCCTGTGCAGGACGATCACCCCTTCCTGTTGGACATCGCCACCACGGCAGTCGCAGGCGGCAAGCTGGAGATCGCGATGCGCCAGGGCAAGCCCATCCCGCCCGGTTGGGCCGTAACCGCCGATGGCGCCGATACGGACGACCCGGCGATCCTCCGAAAGGGCGGTGCGTTGCAGCCGCTTGGCTCCTACATCGAGACCAGTTCGCACAAGGGCTACGGCCTCGGCGTCATGGTGGATGTGCTCTCGGGCGTCTTGCCAGGCATGGGATCGGCGATCTTCGAAGGCGCCAATCAGCAGGGCTGGTGGTTCTCGGCATGGCGCATCGATGCCTTCCGAGACGTCGCCGACTTCAAGGCCGACATGAAGCGCATGGTCGACCATCTGCGGTCACTGCGGCCGCGGCCCGGCGTAGCGGCCGTCCTCGTGCCGGGTGACCCGGAGGCGCACGCTCGTGAGGAGCGCCGTCGCCTCGGAATCCCACTGGACGCCGAAACAATCGAGCAACTGACGGAGCTGGCGAAGAGCCTTGGCCTGCAGATGCCGTCCGGATTCTAGCCGTACGCCGGGCTCGCCCCGGAGGCTCCGCCGCGAGCGGCCTTCAGGTCGGCCTGGGCCTGTGCCGGGATCGCTACCGCATCGCCACTGATCGTGATCATGCGGTAGCCCGCGGACGCGTGTTTTTCGGCCAGGCTGGCGTTAGCGTGGATACCCGCGGTCACGTTGTGCTCAGCGCATTTCTGGGCGATGCGGATGCGCGCATCTTCGAAGGGGCCGCCGTTGTTCATCCCGGGCGGCAAGCCGAGGGTGATGCTCAGGTCGGCCGGCCCCACATACACCGCGTCGATCCCGGGCACGGCGAGGATGTCGTCCAGCCGCTCGACCGCCTGCTTCGTTTCGATCATCGGGATGCACGCAACCTGCTCGTTCGCCCCCTGAAAGTAATCCGTCCCGGCGTAATAGCTGACGCGTGTGGGGCCGTAACTGCGGCTGCCCTGGGGGAAGTAGCGGCAGGCGGCGACGGCAGCCTTCGCTTCTTCGACGCTATTCACCATTGGGATGATCACGCCCAAAGCGCCGGCGTCTAGCATCTTTCCGATGATCCCGAATTCGTTCCACGGCACGCGCACGATTGGGATCGTTTCGGTGGTTCCGATCGCCTGGAGCATGGTCAGTGCCACCTGGTAATCAATGAGGCCGTGCTGCATATCAATGCACACCCAGTCAAAGCCCTGGTGGGCCATGATCTCGGCGGAAAACGAACTGGGTATCGAGAGCCAGGCGCCATGGGTGACTTCGCCTCGTGCCCACTTCTCTTTTGCGGTGTTGATGCGCATCTCGCTTGCCTCGATCTCAACGGGAGTTTGGTATCGCCGACCTTCCAGCCACGGCATCGCGGGCCGACGGGGTACTCTAGCAGCGGCGCCTCAAATTGCCGAACGCCGGTGTTCGAGCGAATAGTCAGAAGAGCCGCTCAATCGCTTCGGCAACGCCCCCATCCTCGACTGAGGCGACCACCATCCCTGCCGCCGTGCGAGCGTCCGGTGTGGCGTTGCCCATCGCCACGGCACAGCCAGCGACTTCGAACATCGGCACATCAACGGCGCTATCGCCGATCGCCACCACGTCCGCTGGATCGATGCCCGTGGCGGCACAGAGTGCTCGCAGGGCGCTGCCCTTGTCCACCTCCTTTGCCGTCATGGTCAGGAGCAGGGCGCCGGCAAACGAAAGTGCGCTGCTGAAGGTCAGGCGATCGCGCCAGGTGGTCAGTTCGGCGAGGAAGGCGTCCTCCGCGGGCGCTTCGATCAGGACGGACAGCAGCGCTGTCAGTTCGGCGTCTCGCAGGTGCGTGACCGGGGCGAGCCACTCTGGCGCATTGGCGGCCCACGGCGGAAGGTGGTCGGCGCGGGAGTAGGCCCGTTCCGGCACGGTCAGCGTCGCCGTCCAACCGGCGCGGTCACAGAGGTCCCCGATGAAGTGCGCGAAGACCGGCGGGAGCGGCGTCGCGGCGACAACTTCGCCGCCTTGAAGGCGCACGTCAGCGCCCGCCGAGGCGATCGCCGCAGTGTGCAGGCCGAGTCGTTCGAACGGCCGGACGGCTGCCTGGTACCAACGCGCGGTGGCGGGAGCGATGAGCACGCCGCGGCCCGCCAGGGATGTGAGGGCCGCCGCATCACGTGCGCCCACCCTGCCCTGGCCGTTCATCAACGTGCCATCGAGGTCCAGAGCAAGCATGCGGTACGTCATCACCACCAGAATGCCGTTTTGCGGCGTAAGGCGTAAGCGTTCTCGCCGCGCGCCACGCCTCCGGGGAGAACGAGCGCCGGGTTGCACCGTGCCGGCAATGCTGCACAATCCGCCGGAGTCCCGATGAGTATCGGAAGTCAGGAGCCCCAGTGCCAGACGTTTCGAACCGCCTCGTCGCCGTCGTCTTCGAAGTCGCTGACCTCGATCGATCAGAGGCGCTCTATCGCGATGGCTTCGGCCTGGCCCTTCACCGCAGTCTTCACGATAACGACGACCGCTGGATCGGCGGCGCGCACGCGGCTGTATCGTGGACGGAGGGCGCGTTCCTTCACTTCGCTCTGTACGCCACCAAGGGCACGCCGACAACTGGCGCGCAGGTTGGGTTCGCCGTCGCTGACCTCGACGCCGCTCAGGGCCGTGCATTGGCCGCCGGGGCCGCGCTGATCCACGGGCCGGTCTCGCAGCCCTGGGGCCGTTCGGCCCGCTTTCGTGACTTCGATGCCAACGTCATCGAGCTCACACAGTCAGCCCCGTGAACCACCTGGTAACCGGCGACCCGAACCCGGAAGAGGCAGCCCATGCCTGCTGCGCGCCCTCCTCAGCAACGACGGAAGCGCCGCCCGCGCCGCTCGCAACCGATTCGGGGGCTGATATGGCCACCATGGTCCGGCTCCCCGGTGGCGTCTTTCGCATGGGGTGCGATGGGGACGAAGGCGAACCCGGAGACGGGGAAGGGCCTTCCCGGCTGGTGACGTTGGCGCCGTTCTGGATGGACACGCTGGCCGTTTCGAACGCGCGCTTTGCGACCTTCGTGGAAGCAACCGGCTACCAGACCACGGCTGACCTGGCGGGCTGGAGCTTCGTCTTCGCCGGGCTTCTACCGGCGGACTTTCCGCCGACTCGCGGGGTCGCCGAGACGCCCTGGTGGCGAGAGGTGCCGGGCGCCAACTGGCGGGCTCCGGAGGGTGGGCACTCCACGGTCGAAGCGAGATTGGACCACCCGGTGCTTCACGTCTCCTGGCACGACGCTGTCGCCTACTGCGCTTGGGCGGGCAAACGGCTGCCAACTGAAGCCGAATGGGAATTCGCCTCCCGTGGCGGGCTCAATGGCCAACGTTACCCCTGGGGCGACGAGCTCAAGCCCGCCGGATGGCATCGCTGCAACATCTGGCAGGGGCAGTTTCCGCGCCACAACACCAACGAAGACGGGTTCTACGGGACCGCCCCCGTGGACGCCTTCGATCCCAACGGCTACGGGCTGTTCAATACCTCTGGCAACGCCTGGGAGTGGTGCGCGGACTGGTTTTCGCCCCACCACAGCGGCGTCGCGCTGGCCGACCCGTCTGGACCGGACATCGGTTCGCAGCGGGTCATCCGCGGGGGCAGCTATCTCTGCCACGAAAGCTACTGTTTCCGTTATCGTGTGGCCGCACGAAGCTCTAACACCCCGGCCAGCACCACTGGCCACATACAACATAAAATCCTGCCACTTTTTCCTCTTCCATCGGGTATCTTGCAACAAGGGAATGAGGATTAGATGCGCCTGCATGGCTATACAGCGCAAAAACCGTTCATGCTCGTAGTTGGATAGCGCATTGAACCCTGGCGACCAATCGCGCATGACTTGCACATCTCCTCGTTGCAAGGCGAGGATGCCGGCCGTATCGGCGCCGTTTCTAGGAATGGGGATCATGCGCCAGTGTAGCATGGCCAAAGGGCCATGGCCGC
>JBDUAL010000054.1:0-7764 GCA_040004685.1 Anaerolineaceae bacterium
TCGCAAGCGTGGTTTGAGCGTTTCGTCGGCCCACATTCGGTATCTCAACCCGTTTCCTTCGAACCTGGGTGACGTGCTTTCTGGATTCAAGCAGGTAATGATTCCGGAGCTGAACAACGGACAGCTCTCGCTTCTGATTCGCGGAAAGTTTCTCGTGGATGCGGTGGGCTTCAACAAGATCTCGGGCCAGCCGTTCAAGATCGCTGAGCTCGAAGGTAAGATCGACGAAATGCTCGGACTGGCCGGGCCCTATAGCTTCGACTTTGGTCAGAGCGCGACCCTGGGAGGCTGAAGAATGACATCACCAACGATCCCTGCCGACGACCTGTTGAACGGCGCGTTGCCCGTGCTGTCCCGTAAGGATTTCGTTTCGAACCAAGAAGTGCGCTGGTGTCCGGGGTGCGGCGATTACGCGGTCCTGGCGCAGATGCAGAAGATGCTCCCGGAACTCAAGATCGCACGCGAGAACATCGTCTTCGTCAGCGGCATCGGGTGCTCTAGCCGGTTCCCTTACTACGTTGAGACCTACGGCTTCCATAGCATCCACGGGCGCGCCCTCACGATTGCGACGGGTTTAAAAACCGCCCGCCCTGAACTCACCGTGTTCGTGATTACCGGTGACGGCGATGGGTTGAGCATTGGCGGCAACCACCTGCTCCACGCCATGCGCCGCAACGTGGATCTCAACGTGATCCTCTTCAACAACCGCATCTACGGCCTGACGAAGGGCCAGTTCTCCCCAACCTCCGAGTTCGGCAAGGTCACTAAGTCGTCTCCCTACGGGACCGTGGAAATGCCGCTCAACCCGATCCGCGTAGCCCTCGCTGCCGGCGCAACATTCGTCGCCCGTTCGGTCGATCGCGACATCAAGCACCTTGAGGAGACGCTCTACCAGGCAACCCAGCACAAGGGGATGTCCTTTGTTGAGGTCTACCAGAACTGCAACATCTTTAACGACGGCGCGTTCACGGCCTTCACCGATAAGGAAGTTCGCCAGGAACGGATGATCTACCTCGAAGACGGCAAGCCGCTGCGCTTCGGCAACGAGATGGAGCACGGTGTGCGCCTCAACGGGTTTACGCCTGAGGTGGTGGAGAACGCATCTGGCGATAGCGGCCTAATGGTTCACAAGATGGACTCGGACAACCCGACGCTGGCCAACATCCTGGTCGGAATGGACTACCCGGCATTTCCAGTACCCGTTGGCGTCTTCCGCCGGGTGCAACGACCGTCCTTCGACGAATTGGTCCAGCAGCAGGTAGATGATGCGGTGGCGAAGGCCCCGCCGCACTTCGAAGAATTACTGAACAGCGGGGAGACCTGGGAAGTCAACTGAGCCGCCGGCGTAAACACGCTGTCTGGTAAGTGGCGGCCTTTCGATAAGCGAGAGATCCTTGGGGCGTTTCACGGGAGGACGCAATGGCGAACAAGCAGCGCAACATTGTCATCTGTCCGAGTTGTGGCGCCGAGAACATTGAGGGGGCGGACAGCTGCGATCACTGCACCGCGGATCTGGGGAGCGTTGACGTCCCCGAAAGCACTCAGATGGACACCGACAGTGATTTGGCACTGCCGATCTCCTCGGTTCGATTTGAGAAACCGCAAACGGTGCCGTTGTCGGCAACTGTGCGCGAGGCCGTCGAGGCGATGTTGCGCGGGATGACGGGTGCGGTGGTCGTCCTCGACTCTGGGCGCATCGTTGGCATCCTGACCGAGCGAGACGTGCTAAAACGAATCGCCGGTAAGGGTGAACTCATGGCGGAGCCCGTTTCTGCCTACATGACGAAGGACCCGGTCACGTTGCGGCACACGGATCCGATGGCGCATGCGTTGAACAAGATGGGTGTCGGCGGATTCCGGCACATCCCGGTCACGCGCGATGGGGAACTGGTGGGGATCGCAACAGCGCGAGACGTGATGGCCTGGGTAATGGGCAAGTACTTCGGGTAGCGGGATATCGACCGACGGCACCCCATGCATGGTTCTGGCCTATGGCTTGGCGTTGCTTTAGACTGCGGCGAGATAGCCCCACTCTATAGCTCGCGGGTAAGCCATCCTTGGAACTGACCCAATTGGACGCTTTCATTGCAGCCGCCGATTGCGGAAGTTTCAGCCGCGCTGCTGAGGTGTTGAGTGTCGCCCAGCCGTCCTTGAGCAACAGGATCCAGTCTCTCGAACGCGAAGTTGGACAGGCTCTCTTCGAGCGAATGGGGCGAGGCGTCAAGTTAACCGACGCGGGCCGATCGTTCCTGCCGTATGCCCAGCGGGTCATGCGTACCCTACAGGATGGCTTGATGGTCCTCGAAGGGACCCGTGACGGCACGGCCGGCCGGCTTACGATCGGCACGGCCCCGGCAGTAGGAACCTACGTCCTGCCACGGCTTTTGAAGGCGTTCTGTGACCACCATGAAGGTGTCGATGTACTCGTCCGCACCGGGCACTCGGACGAAGTCCTGCAGATGGTCCTTGATGACGATGTCCAGGTCGGATTTGGAAGGCCTATCAACCACCCGGACGTGCGCACCGTCACGCTCTACCGGGATGAACTGGTGCTCGTCGTCTCATCACAGCATCGGTACGCGAAGCGAGGATCGGTGAGAGTGGGCGATCTTGCGGACGACTCGCTGATCTTGTTCGACCGCGATTCGGGCTATTACGGCATGATCGTCGGGCTCTTCCGTGACCTTGGCGTTGTTCCCCAACAGCAGATGCAACTGGACAGCATTGAGGCAACGAAGAAGATGGTTGAGGCGAACCTCGGCATCGCGCTGCTCCCGGAAGTGTCTGTCGAGCGTGAGATTCGACTGGGGACCCTTCACAAGGTCCACATTGAGGCAGCCGCTCCGGTCGAACGCGAGATAGCGGTGTTGTATCGGCGGAGCAAGCCGCAATCGGGCCCCATGGCCGCGTTCCTAGACCTGTTGGGCGAGATCTACAGCCAGCAGCTTCCCCGGCTGTAGCGAGTGCCAACGCTAATCGACATGCATTGCCACACGCTGCCTCGTTCGCAGTGCAGCGGTCTCCAGCCGGAAGAGATCATCGAGTTGTCTCGCGGGCGCGGCCTGGACGGTATCTGCCTGGTAGAGCACGACGCCTTCTGGCCAGAAGCAGAGCTGGCGGAACTGCGGGCAATGACCGGCTTCCTAGTGCTTGGCGGTGTCGAGTTCACTACGGACATGGGCCACGTCCTCGCCTATGGCCTTTCGTCAGGATCAAGTACCTTCGGCACCGCGGCCTCCGTATTTGCGGCGGCGCAGCGAGAACAGGCGCTACTTTTCCTCGCACACCCGGCGCGAGATCATTACCTTCGCGTCACCCGCGACACGGTCGCGTTCTTCGAGTCGGTCGAGTCGGTGAATGGTAGTGACACGCGGCTTCAGAACATGGCCGCACAGGGCCTTTCGCGAGGCTTTCGCCTCCCAGGAATTGGAGGCTCAGACGCGCACTCGGCCGCCGAGGCGGGCCGAGCGGCGACGCGATTTAGTGCTGAAGTGACGGATGTCTCGTCACTCCTGAGAGCCCTCCGATCGGGCGAATACGAGGCAGTGGCCTTATAACGGCATCGTGGTTGGTGCTATGCAACAACCGGCCGCTCGGTGTTAACTACCGCATGCCTTATGAGAACTTTGATACACCGTGCCTTCTGCTCGATTTGGATCGAGTGGAGGCAAACATCGCGACGATGATGACCATGCTGTCTGGTACTGGAGTCAGCCTTCGACCCCATTTCAAGACACCAAAGTGCCCGCAAGTTGCGCGCCTCCAACTGGAAGCGGGGGCGATTGGTATGACTGTCGCCAAACTGGGCGAAGCGGAAGTGCTTGCGGACGCCGGGCTCGGTCCCATCCTGATGGCAAACCAGGTGGTTGGGCGACTGAAGATCGACCGGCTGATGTCACTGCTCGCGCGGGGAGTCGACATCACGGTCGCTGTCGAATCGGAATTCAACATCGCTGAACTCGTAGAGGGCGCCCGACGAAGCGGCCAGAAGCCGGCCGCGATCATCGAAGTGGATGCGGGCATGCATCGCTGCGGTAGCACAGACCCGGCCGAAACTGTTCGGCTCGCCCATTTGCTGGTTGATTCTGGAATCACCTTCCGCGGGATCATGGGCTACGAGGGCCATATGTACGGCTTCCCGGAAGAGGCCGAGCGGTCGGAGGTCATCCGGGCCGCGTTGGATCGCGTACAGTCCCACAGCGAAGCTCTGGCCGAAGCGGGACTGGCGCCTCCGATCGTCTCGACGAGCGGGACTGCGAGCGTGGCGCTGGCGGCCAAGCGCGCCGGCGTAACCGAACTACAGGCAGGCACGTACGTGTTCATGGATGGAACAGCTGAGAAGTTCGTGCCGAACACGTTCCAGCAAGCGCTCACCCTGCTAACCACGGTCATCTCCGTCCAGGAACGCTACGCGGTCTGTGATGCAGGCATCAAATCGCTCTCCAACGACTTTGGGCCGCCCATGTCCGTCGATGGCAGCGTAAAGGTCGCGCGGCTCTCGGAGGAGCACGGCACCTTGACAGGTGAGGGCATCTCCCGGTTGAAGCCGGGCGACCGCCTCCAAGTTATCCCGAGCCACGGCGATACCACGCTCAACCTCCACGATGTCTATCACGTCCATCGCAGCGGTAAACCGGTCGAAGACTGGCCAATCCTCGCTGCACGAAAGTATCGCTAGTGACCAGCAAAGTGTCGCTCGCCGTACGTTGAACACAGTCTGAAACGGGAGAAATTCATGCGCGAATGTCCGTGGTGCCACCATATGAACCTGAACGTCTACGCATATTGTCAGAGTTGCGGTCGCGGCTTTGACGGTCCGGGCGAGTCGAAGAAGCGCGGGGGAGCGACTCGCCGCTTCTGGCTCTTCGGCGGGAAAAAGACGTAAGAACAGAGGGTGGAGCTGCCGGAGGGCCGTGCAACCGAACCGTGCTGGCGGCGGTGAAATACTGGCCGAAGGCTGCGGACATGGCCGGGTTGCTACTTTTCGTCGGCTGCCCTCTGTTGCTTTTCGAGCGCCTTGGCTAGTGCCCGGCCCTTATCCGGGGTTGGATCTTCGACCAGTCCGTAGATGTCGCGACCCTCGTGATCCGCAGGCAGGTACTCGGTGATTGGTAATCCTTCTTCGGTGACGAAGAGTAAGCAGTGACAGTATTTGAACTTCTGCATCTCATCGCAGGCACAGATCCAATCCCGCCGTTTCACTTCCTCTTCGCGCGGGAGATACCCACCCTCCGGCCAGTTACCGTTCTCATCCTTGATGGGGTAGAAGTTGCAGGGGCAGAGCGGACGGCCGTATTTGTCGATGTTCGCCGCGAGCCCGAGGACGACCCCCTCAGTGACGTACCGGTCGGGGTGGAGGTGGGTGCCCGACTTTTCCGCGAACTTTTCGGCGTAGTTCCACATCTTGTTGACGGATTCCGGCTTGGGATCTTCCACGAGCGAGCTCCTCTTGGGTCTCCAACAAGTATCACCGATCGTTAGGAACCCCGCTGCGAGCGGCGGAATCGGTTGGTTCACCCGTACGATTGGCGGTGTGGATATGAAGTGGCGAGACCAGTTGTTCGAGAACTATGTGTTTTCGTTGGGACGCATTGCGCAGCTCGGGCCTAACGCGAGTTCGGAGCGGGTTGGGCCGTGGTTCTGCATCGACTCCGGGCTTGGCGAATCGGCGTTCAATATTGCTGTCGTCGTCGGCAGGCTCGAGACGAGCGCCGACGCGGCCCTGCGAAGCGCCCAGACTTGGTTCGATACTCGCGGAGTGAATTCACGCTTCGACTTGAGGAGCTGGGCAGATACGGAGCTGGTGGCAGCCGCTCTTCGCGCCGGCTATCAGCGCTGGTGGACAGAACCCGCGCTGCTGCTCCATCCCCTTCCCACGCGATTCTGGCAACCCCCGGGATTCGACGCGAGGCTGGTGCAGACGCACGAGGACGCCGAGGCCTACAGCCGACTGGAGTCGGAAGAGCACGACGACCAGGCGTTTCAGACGTCGATGGCGGAGACGGCAATGCTGATGCCCGGGTGCCAGCTCCTGCTCGGCACATCGGACGGTGTTCCTGTTTCGCGTTCAATGGCGAACAGAACGGGGGCGATGGTTGGCGTACACAACGTTTACGTTCCGCCAGCGCTTCGAGGTCGAGGATTTGGCGCGGCGATTACGGCGGCCGCGATATCTGCTGGGCGGGAAGCGGGTGCGACAGCGGCTTGCTTGGAGGCGACGCAACTCGGTTTACCGGTCTACCTGAACATGGGATTCCGTCAACTTGGTGAGTACATCGTGCTCGGCAAGGGCGTGCGCCCAGGTTCCTAGATGGTCAGACCGCCGAGGCCCTGCACGCCGCGGACGTACTCAATCTCCCCAACATGCCGGTAACCGTGGCTCAGGCAGACCCCGTAGATCCCGTCCCACAGCGACATTTCTCCGAGGGGTTTGATGGTTACTTTGCGCTGATTGAATTCTTCAGGTGGGATTCCCGCGAGATAGCCATCGGTGGCGGCCCAAACTGCCTGCTGGTACTCATGCCATTTCGCGACATCGTGGACTTGGACGGCGTTTGCCTCGGCCTCGGTCATTCCGGTGCCCTGGCTGTTGCGCGGCAGTTGGAACGTCTGGTTGTAGTTGCCGTTGAGCCAGACTGTTGGCTTGCCCTGCGTGACAAAATTCACGATGTTGTCTTCCGTGCGGACGTAGTGCCAGAGGCTGAAGAAGGCACTCACCCCGCCCTCCTTAGGACGGAAGTTGAAGTGATCAGCGGTCATGCCCTCGACGGCTTTGTCGAGGAGCGAATGCATCGACTTGAGGCTAGTGCGGAGGATTGCGTGGGGGGTCATGTGTGCTCCTCGGGTCTGCTCTCGCTGGATTCTACCGTCTACGGGGTGCACAGCAACCAATCGAAGTAGGGAACAGTCAATCTCCTGCTCCCAATGCGTTAGGCGGGCGTTTTCGCCGCTCGAGTGCCTCGAGACGATCGGAAAGACGTCGGCTACGAAGCGAGCTCTCGTGCCGCGCGCGAGCCGTCGTCTAGGGCGTAACCGGATCCCCAACGATTGACGATGTACTGCGGATGGCTAGGGTCCACTTCTAGCTTTTGGCGAAGGTAGCGAACGTAGAGACGCAAGTAGTGGGTTTCACCCGAATACTCGTTCCCCCACACGCGAGCGATCAACGCCTTGGACGGAATCACCTCGCCCGGGTGTTCCGCGAGGGTGGATAAGAGCCTGAACTCGGTTGGTGACAGTGGGACGGAGATGCCTGCTTTTCGAACGGTCTGACTGGCCGGGTCGATCTCGATCTCGCCGACACGAACAGTAGCTGGCGCCTGAGCCAGGCGCTGCGTTCCGCTGTTGTTGATTCTCCGAAAGAGCGCGCGTAGCCGAAGGTCGATCTCCTCTGTGGAACAACGGGGCCGGCAGTAATCGTCTGCGCCTGATTCGAAGCAGCGGAGCATTTCGACCGCCGTTCCAGCGCAGCCCACCACCAGCAGCGGCGCCTGTGAGACAGTTCGGACGCGGGCGACAGTCTCCGCTGGGAAGGCGACGTCCCGTCCGAGGTCCACGATGACTGCCTCCGGGCCGCGACCGGTGATCTGCGTGTGGGCTGCCCCCGGGTCGCCGCAAGCGGCCACCCGGTTACGGCCGGTTACACTACCATCCACCACGGCGCACCGGCCCGCGTAGCGTTTGGCCAGTACCTTAATCAGGGGTGTGTGCAACCCAAACAACACCATCTTCTCGCCCGTGCTGGCATGGTAGGCATCCACCCAC
>JBDUAL010000055.1:0-7755 GCA_040004685.1 Anaerolineaceae bacterium
GGTCATTCAGGACACCCTCGATCGTCACTGCCTCGTCGTAGGCGGGCATCACAGCAATACGCGCGGGCCGGGAAGTTCCGGCCCGCGCGTTGCCGTGAGTAAAACTTGCTAGAGGCACTAAACCGCCGAGAGCTGTTCGGCCCATTTACCCAAGAACCAGTTCAAGGTGGTTTCGAAACCATCTTCGAACGCCGTCTTGGGCTCCCAGTCGAGAACGTCTTTCGCCCTCTGCCGGGAAACGACGCGTCCTTTGTAATCGCCGCCGCGCGCTTCCGTGCGGATAATCCCGGCACTCGTCGGAACCATGCGGTTGACCGCTTCGGCGAGTTCGATAATCGCCACTTCGCGCGGTCCTTCGAGGTTGAACGTGCCGGTCGCCTTGCGGTCCAGGACACGGACGTGGGCATCTGCAAGGTCTTCGACGTAGATGAAATTGCGGTACTGCAGTCCGTCACCCGCGATCGTTAGCGGCTCGCCGTTGATGGCCTTTTTGATGAAGATCGGCATGACCAACTCTTCGCGCATCCGCGGGCCGTAGGGGATGCCGTAGCGCAATACGGTGACGGGGAAGTTATAGAGCTTCCCGTAAGAGTGGGCCAACATCTCGCTGGCGATTTTCTCCGCCATGTAGAGGTGGCTCACACTCTCTGGATTCAGGGGAGTGGACTCGTCAACTTCGTTGGCCGTCGTTGCTTCGTAGACCCAGACCGTTGAAGCGAGGATGACGTGCATCTTGCCGGACATCCTCGCCGCTTCCAAGATCGTCGCGGTGCCCATGATGTTCAAGTCAACGGATTCGGCCGGCATGCGCGCGACGTCGTTCACGTTCGCCATAGCGGCCAGGTGGAAGACGGCGTCGCAATCGTGCAAGGCGCCGATGACCTGCGAGAGCCGTGTGATATCACACGGCTGCCAGGAGACGTCGCCCCGATGGGGTTGAGCCCCGTCGAGGACGCGAACGCTATGGCCGGCCTCCACGAGCTTATCGACCACGTGACTGCCAATGAATCCTGACCCACCAGTTACAGCGATGTTCATGCGGACACTCCTGCGGGAAGTAGTTGGGCGATGCTCTCGATGACGTACCGGGCGTCTTGGGGCGACATCCGAGCGCTTACGGGCGGGCAGATTTGGCGGGAGCAGACGGCCTCTGCCCCCGGGTACTCCCCACGTTTGAACCGTTCGAAGATCGGCTGCGCGTGGATAGGAAGTTCGTAGACTTCGCCGCTCAGCCCAACCTCGAACCGCTCGCGCATCTGCTGCTTGAGGTCTCTTCGCTCCACTTCCTCAGGAAGGTAAGCGATGAACTTGTAGAAGTTGCTTTGATCCAGCTTTTGGGCCTTCGGCAGCGAAAGGCCGCCGACTCGCTTGATCGTCTCCTCATAGGCGGTGGCGACCGCCCGTCGCGTGGCGATGAAGTCGTCCAGGCGCTTGAGCTGGACGATACCAATCGCCGCATGAACTTCGCTCATCCGCCAGTTGTTCCCGAGGCGCGTGTGGAAGTTGCTGGTGAAGCCAGCCTTCCCCTGGTCTCGGTAGATGCGTGCCTCTTCAGCGATCGCTTCGTCATCGGTGACGATCATCCCGCCTTCCCCCGATGTCATCACCTTGGTGGGGTAGAACGAGTACGTCGAAGCGACGCCCCAATCGGAAGCGTCCCGTCCATCGAGCGTGGCGCCATGCGCATGTGCAGCGTCGCACATCAGGAAAATGCCGCGCTTTTTGCACTCTGCCTCCAAGCGCGGGAGCTCTGGCGTGACGATTCCACCGATATGGACGATGACAACGCCGGCAGTCTTCTCGGTGATTCGTGCGAGCACGTCGTCGACACTGATGGCGAGCGTCTCGCGGTCAGCGTCGGCGAGAACCGGGGTGCCGCCAGCGTGCGCAACCGCCGCCGCTGTCGCGAAGAACGTGTTGTCAGGGACGATGACCTCGCGGCCTTCGATGTTTAGCGAACGCAGAACGATTTCGATCGCGCTGGTGCCGCTGCTCACGGCTACGGCGTACTTGCGCCCACAACGCGCGGCGAACGCTTCTTCCAGCGCCTGGCCGTGCTTACCGAGCGTCAGGCTCCCGCTGCGCAGGCTCGATTCGATGAGTGAGAGAGCTTCCTTGATGTCGTCGTCGCTGAAGACAATGGAAGCAGCAGGGACTCGCATGGTCACCCCAAAGGTTCGGATTTGCCAGGCACCGCGTCTCCGCGTTTCGTACCTTAGCCAGCCGCAGGTTGGCACTCGCCCCAAAAGCGTTCCCCAAGCGAACCTGAATGTTAGGTGAATCCCTTACGTGAGTAACGGCAGCGTGACCTTGGCCGAGGCGCCCCCAGCTTCCCGTGAGGAAAGCTCCAAGGTTCCCTGGTGGATTCGCACGATGCTGTCCGCGATAGCAAGCCCCAGGCCGCTTCCCTCCGGGAACATTCGCCGCGCCTCGGCGCCGCGGTAAAAGCGGTCCTTAAGCTGGTCCGGGTTCTCGTCACCGAAGCCGATACCGGAGTCCGCCACCTCTACCATCACCTCGCTCCCCGAGCGCGAAGCGCTCAAGTGGATGCGCCCGCCCTCCGGCGTATAGCGCCGGGCATTCTCGAGGATGCTCACAAAGAGGTCGTTGATCTGGTGTGAGTCGCCGGCAATTTCGAGGCCGTCGTCGATCGCCGAAGAGATCGATAGCGTCGGCGACGCCACCCGAGCGCCCTCAAGCAGCCCGGTCAGCACGTTCGAAAGTTCCACGACCTCCCAGGCCGTCCCAGACGCATCGCTCTCCCTCGCCAAAAGGAGCAGGCCGCTGATCGCGCGCGACATCTTGTCCAGGTTCGCCCGTGCCTGGGCGACCACCTCCACACGCTCCTTGCCGTAGACCCCCTGCTCCAACATCTCTATATCGCCCTGCAAAACGGCGAGCGGCGTGCGCAAGACGTGAGATGAGTCTGCGAAGAACGTCCGCTCCCTGGCCAGCACTTCGCGCTGCCGCTCCACGAGGGTCGAGAATGCCCCCCGGAGTTCGCGCGCCTCCCGACTGCCGCCGTCAGAGGGCGGAATCGGCAAACCGAAGCCGGCCGCAGCGGTTGCGTTTGCCGCGTCGGTTAGGTCGCGCAGCGGACGCGATTCGCGCACGGACAGCCAGACGGTTCCGACAACGGCGATGCTCATCCCCAACACCCCGGCAACAATCGCGACAGCGAGCAGGCTAAGAAGCGACTCGTCAACTTCCGGGATCGGGCTTGCGGCGATCACATATCCCTGCACCAGACCGTCCTGGATCAGCGGGTAGCGGACCGAGCGAAGCTTCGAATTCCCGAGATTGAACGTCCGAAATGAGATGTGGCCGGACGGGTGCCTGCCCAACGACGCCGGAATCTGCGCGGGGCCAAGATTCGATGACCGCGACGTGACCACTCCTCCGGCGTCCAGGAGTTCGACAAACTGGGCCGCGGACGAGAGTTCTTCGATTATCCGTTGGCTATTGGCGCCGTCCTCGCCCAGCCGCTGCTCTATGGTTTCGGCCAGGCCCTGGAGGTTGTCGTCGATCGACGTTTGGAAGGTACGCTGAGCGTAGTAAAGGGTTACCGCAACAACTACCGAAAAAGTGAAGAGGAAGAGCAACACAAACGAGACGCTGAGCCGCGTCGCGAGACGGTCCGGGTACTTCAACGCAGCACGAAGCCTATCCCACGAACCGTCTGGATGAGGCGCCGCCCGCCTCTTGCCTCCAGTTTCTGTCGGAGGTTGGTGGCGTGGGCATCGAGCAAATTGTCATCGACGGTCTCGCTCGCGGGCCAAAGCAGCGACATCAGAGTCTCCCGGGTGAACACCCGGTTCGGCTTGCGCGCCATAACCTCCAGGAGCAGGAACTCCTTTGGCGTGAGCGGCACCACTTCACCGTGACGGGTCACGATGTGAGCATCAACATCCAACACCATGTCTTCGTAGGAGATCATGTTTGGCGAGGCCGGCCGCCGCCGCAGGACCGCCTCGATGCGAGCGATCAACTCTTCCATCGCAAAGGGTTTGACCATATAGTCGTCTGCACCCGCGCGCAGGCCCTCCACGCGGTCGCTCACGCCGTCGCGCGAGGTCAGCATGATGACCGGAACTTCGCCGATCTCCTGTAGTTGGTAGCAGAGATCGATTCCGTCGGCGTCGGGGAGCAGCAGGTCCAGCACAACGAGATCCGGGATCTCGCGTGAAAAGGCTTTCAACGCCGAATCGCCATCTGCGCAGGCGACTACCTCGTAGCCGCGCCGCTGCAACCCGCGCTGAACGATCGCAAGGATATCGGGGCTATCGTCCACGACCATCACTCGGACGGCGCGCCGATCGGCGGGGACGGTCATTCGGTGCTCCTGCGCCTTATGGTAGGTCGCTTTGTGCTCAGAGTCATGGACACCGGCCGACAATCTGGTATAGCTCGAACTGCTCGAAGGCAGTGCTCTGCACGGCGCACCCGCCGCTGACCATCCGATTGAGCAGATCGTGCTCGTTGGTCGCATAGCGAGCGTCGTAGGCGCGATAGATGACCACGTAATCCACATGACGTCCGTGGAGGAACTCTCTGTACGCCTCGAGGCTGGGCCAACTCCGCCGACTGATGCTTTCCGGAAAGAATTCGGAGTCCAGCCGGCCACCGTGCTGGATCAGCCGATACATCCCCACCTTGCCGTCCGCCACCCGCAGCAGCCGGTACGTAGCGCCCGGCTGAAATTCCGGTGATTCAAGGAACGGCGCCAGTTGCTCGTTCGGACCACGAACCAGGGCGCCCCAGCCGTAGCTGGTGTCGCGAATGGGTACCAGGACCACGTTCAGCAGCGAGGCCAGCGCAACCGCTCCCCAGAGCCACCCCGCACCCCACTTCCGAAGCAGCAGCAGGGCAACAAACGGCGCCGCCACAACCCCAGCGCGCAAGCTCACCGTGCCAACGAAGTTCGCGAACAGAGACGAGGTGGAGCTGTCCTCCACCACAGGCGAGATCAGCACGAGCCAGGTTGCGGGCGCGGCCACAATCAGAGTGGCGAGGTAGCTCAGCAGGTAGCTGCGTTTGTCGGTTTCGAACGCGAAACATCCCACGACGAGCAATCCGGCGAGCGGCAGCACTACTGCCGGGTGCCCCGCCTGGGCCAGCCCCACGAGCAGGATCGCGCGCCACCTCCAGCCTCGCCGCCAGCAGCCGATGCCAAAGAAGAGCAGCGCCGTCGCCCAGAGGAACGGCAACTGGCCGAGGATTACGGATTCCACCATCAGTGGGTTGACCAACAGAAGCGTGGCCGGCAGCGGCTTACGCAGTTCTGGAAAGGCCCAGAATGTACCGGCCAACACGCCCAATCCGCCGAGCACCAGCCAGAGCGTGGTCCCCCAGTCGCCGAGAATCGGACGCACCAGCGCGGCGCTAAACCAGGGCAGAAATCCGTACGGAAAGGCCAGTGCGTCGCCGTGTCCGATCTCCGGAAAGTGGAACGGGATGCCGCCACCGTGCCAGAACACGTCTGCCACGTACCAGACGTGGCCGTAGTTACTGAGCGAGTCGTTCGTAACGAAAATGGGGTGACTGAGGATCAGGCTCAGACCTGCGGCCCAGGCCATCAATGCCGTTGCAAGGACCACGTGCTCGGGCGATCGAAGACTGAGGGACTTGATCCAGCGAACCATCACCGACACTCTGCCAGCATGGTGGCACTCACGGAAATGCCAGAACGTTCCGTTCCAGGACCCACGGGCGGCCCAGCTGCTACGACGCGTGCGCTTGGCGCCGCAGTCGGCGGAGGGCTGATCCTTCCCGCTGTGGCACTCGCCGGCTCGCCGATTCACGCCTCCGCCCTCGTCGTCGTGCTCTCATTCGCGCTCTGTGCGACCGTCGCCATCTTCGTCCGCAGGTTGATGGCGCCGAACGTCGCCGGGTTGGTTGCCGGCTGCGTGGCCGTTCTCTCGGGCTGCTTTCTTATCGCCTCGGCAACCTATCCAGGATCGGGCTTCGTTGTGGCGGCGTTGGTGGGCATCGGCATCGGCCCGTTTCTGCCCGCCCGGCAATCGCTCCGGCCCATCGAGGTGACGTGTCTGGGCGTGGCTACGGCAGTCATCGTCCTTCTCGGCTGGCAGTTTGGGAGCGAAACGACGGCGGTTGCCTTCAGTCTTCTTGCGACCGCTGCGACGACCGTCATGGTTCTCTCTCGGCCGCGGCTGACGCGATCGTCTCCGCGGTCTCCGTTGATGGTCTTCGTCGTTCTCCTCTACGGCGCCTTCTCGTTCTTCTGGGTTGGCTCAACCTCGCCCTCTGTGGAGTGGCTAGGGTCGCTCACCAGCCACGGCCCGGCTGACCGGAACGAGGTTGCGATCACGTTCGACGACGGCCCGGACGCTAACTACACGCTCCCGATCGCCACGATTCTCGAGCAGTACGGCGTACGCGGAACGTTCTTCGAAGTGGGCAAGGCCGTCCTCCGAAACCCCCAGATCACTCAGGAACTAATGGATCGCGGACACGTTGTCGGCAACCACTCGTACCATCACGACGCCTTCAGCTACCTTCATCCGGGTTACCCTGAACTGGCGCGCACCCAGGAGGTGTTTCGCGATCTCTTCCAGACTTGCCCGGCGCTATTCCGGCCTCCACACGGCACCCACACGATGTTTATGTCGCGAATCGTCGAGAACGCAGGGATGCGCCTCGTGACGTGGGACGTCTCGGCAAAGGACTGGATAGAGAGCGATGCGGAGACGCTCGCTCGCCACATTCTGGAAAAAGTGAAACCTGGTTCGATCATTCTTCTGCACGACTCGATCGACGGAAACCCCGGCGCAGACCGCTCAGTGGTGGTCAAGGCGCTGCCCGCGATCCTCGAAGGGCTGAAAGCGAAGGGTCTCACCCCGGTAACCTTGGATAAGCTGATCGGCGCGCCAGCTTACCTCAGCAACTGCCGGTAGTGGCGTCCGTCACTTCAACGCTCCACGCCACTATTTCGCGTCCTCGTAACCGGATTGCGCTAGCCACTTCGCCTTCTGTTCGCTGCGCGTGACTTCGTCCGCCACCTGGTACCGGGAAAGGAAGTTGGTCGCAAAGGCGGGGAAAGCCCCGGCGCCAATTGCGGAGCGCATTCGCTCGGTAAGCCGCACGAGGTAACGGATGTTGTGGATGCTCGCTAGTCGATGCCCCAACAGTTCATCGTTGCGGAAGAGATGGTGCATGTACGCCATGCTGTACCGCGTGCAGGCAAGGCAGTCGCACTCTGGATCGATTGGCCCTTCGGCCCCGCGGTAGCGGGCGGTGCGCACGTTGGCACGGCCGAAGTCCGTCAACATCGACCCATTTCGCCCCAACCGCGTGGGCAACACGCAATCGAACATGTCCACGCCGCGCGCAACGGCGTTCACGAGGTCTTCCGGACTCCCCACGCCCATCAGGTAACGAGGCTTGCTCACGGGCAACTCCGCGATCACAGCCTCGGTCACCGCCCACATATCCGCTTTCGATTCACCAACAGAGAGTCCACCGATGCTGTAGCCAGGGGCATCCATCGCGGCGAGCTGGCGCGCGTGCCAGCGCCGCAGATCCAGGTGCACTCCGCCCTGGACGATGCCAAACACGGGCAGTCCGGGCACCGCCGCCCGGCTCCGCTCGTACCAACGCAACGTCCGTTCCGCAGCATCGCGGGCGGGACCTTCGGGCGCATCGCCCGGCAGGACGTGGTCGAGCGGCATGGCGATGTCGACACCCAGCGCCGCCTGCACGGCCATGGCCAGCTCGGGCGTGTAGAAGTGTTCGGAT
>JBDUAL010000056.1:0-7687 GCA_040004685.1 Anaerolineaceae bacterium
GGGATTACGCTCGTTGGCGTGGCCGTGCTCTCGCCGATCGAGCACTACGGCAACACGCTTCTCTGGGTGAATTTCACGGGATTTCTGATTCTTACGATGCTCGCCGCACCGCTGATCCTGCTCGGATCCCCACTGACGCTCGCCTTCCGGGTCTCGAACAGGGCGTGGCGTAAACGCCTGCGGCAGGGCTACAGAAA
The DNA here is from genome assembly GCA_040004685.1 of Anaerolineaceae bacterium. Classification (GTDB taxonomy): domain Bacteria; phylum Chloroflexota; class Dehalococcoidia; order Tepidiformales; family Tepidiformaceae; genus PNKC01. The sequence goes on from JBDUAL010000056.1 coordinate 198, forward strand.
TCCTGTGCTCGCCGTCGTCAGCTTTCCGGCCGCGACGTGGTTCCTTTTCGCTTTGGTGACCTACGTCTGGCAGTTCAGCGGTCTGACGGATGACGCCGCGAGGAACGCATTTCTGCGGGACTTTCAGCAGTTCACCCTGCTCGCTGTAGCCCTGCTGTTCTGGCAGCCTGTGGTCTCCGCCGACCCGCAGCGATGGCGGCTGCCCTACCCGCTGCGCGCGTTTTACGTTTTGGTGGAGATGACCCACAAAGGGCTGTTCGGCGGCATGTTCCTGAGCATGAACCACCCCATGCACGACTACTTCGCAGCGAGCCTGCCTGCTTGGGGGCCGGGGCCGATGACCGACCAACGCCTCTCCATTCTCATCCTCTGGATCGGCGGCAACATGATCTTCGTGCTTGCGTTGGTCTGCTTGGTGGTTGGCTGGGTGCGGTACGAGCAGCGGGCAACGCGGCGAACGGATCGGCAGTTGGAGAAGAATCGGATTGCGGTGCGAGCGAAACGGACAGCGACGGAGCAGGTGTTTCGCCGAGGTATCTGATGCGAGTTGTTGGATGCAACCCGCGCCAACTTCCGTGTAGACTCCCGCAATGACCGAACAGGTGCTTCCTGCCGAGCCGATTGCCCCCGTTTCTGCCTCCGCTAGAGAGACCCGCAACCCGTTTGTCACGCCCGGCTATCGCAATTGGTGGGCGGCCTCAGTAGTTGCTGGCACAGGCGTGGGAATCCAGGCGGTGACGGTTCCCCTATTCATTCGCGATCGTGTTTCCGAAGACCATCGTCCGCTCGCCATTGCCGCCGCGCTGATCTGTCAGACGCTACCCGGTGCGGCGCTCGCGCTTTTCGGGGGCGTTGTTGCCGACCGCGTTGAACGGCGCCGAATCCTGGTCCGCAGCTACGCGGTCGCCTCCGCGGTCTCACTGATCTACGTTGCGCTCGCGGGGGCGGAGGCTTCGGTAGTCTGGCCGGTGTTCATTCTGGCCGCCATTGTTGGTGGCGCGGGCGCATTTACCAACCCGGCGAGGCAGAGCATGATGCCCCAGATCCTGCGCCCTTCACAGCTCCAGAATGGCGTCATCCTCGGCACGATGGCGTTCATGGCGACTTTACAGTTCGGTGGGCCAACGCTCGGCGGGTTTCTTGCCGATGGGCCGGGACTCACGTTCGCGTTCGCGACCGAAGTGCTCATGCTTGCGGCAGCCGCACTTCTATTTTCACGCATCGCAACGGATATGCCAGTTCCCTCGGGCCGAAGTGTCCGCGCGGACCTGGTGGAAGGGCTGCGCTACGTGCGTCGCTCCCCTGCGCTCACCGGCGTGCTCGCCTTGGGAACCGTGCCCGGCGTGTTTCTGATGGGGCCATTCGCCGTCACGGTTGTCATCTTCGTGCAGGACGTGCTGAAGGAGAGCGACAAGTTCGTCGGCATCCTCTGGGGCTGCTTCGGTGCGGGGATCCTGGTGGGTTCGGTGCTTTTGACGGTGATCCGGCCGCCGCGGCGTGGACTCATGCTCTGTAGTTCTGTGCTGATGGGCGGGCTATTCATGGGCCTCTACGGCTTTAGCAGCAGCCTTCCGCTGAACATGCTGTTCCTCTTTATCAGCGGCATCCTCGGGCCTGCAATCTTCATCAACTTCGCCGTCGCTTTGCTTCAGGAACACACGGAACGCCAGATGATGGGCCGGGTGATGAGCATGTACGGCCTCGCATTCACGGCTTCGACGCCACTCGGCTACGCGCAGGCGGGTGTGATGACAACGCTCTTTGGCCCGCAGGTGACGATCGTCGTTTCGGCGATTGCTGCCATCATTATTGGAATCGCAGCAATGCTTTTCTTGCGGCCCGTCACGCGGCTGAGGTAAGCCGGGCGATCTGCCGGGGAGCAGGACACCAGGCCGCTCTCAGTCACAGCGTCGCGGTACACTTAGGCAATGCCTTCAACTAGGGCCCTCGCGGACAGACTTGCTGGGATCGTGGGGGTCGCGAACGTACTCTTAGACCCCGATTTGAAGGCTACCTACGAGACTGACTGGACGCGACGCTACTCCGGAACGGCGCGATTAGTGGTGCGCCCACGATCGACCGGCGAGCTCGCCGCAGCGCTAAAACTGCTTGCTGAGGCCGAGGCTGCGATCGTGCCCCAGGGCGGAAACACGGGACTGGTCGGTGGCGGTGTGCCCCGCGGGGGCGAAGTGGTGCTCAGCACCTCCCAACTCACAGAGATCGGGCCGGTTGACCTGACAGGCGGAGAAGTGACCGTCACGGCGGGAGTTACGCTCGGTCGCCTGCAGGAGCACGTGCGAGCCGCCGGTTGGAACTTCGGCGTGGACCTCGCCTCGCGAGACAGCGCCACTATCGGGGGGATGATCGCCACGAATGCGGGTGGTATCCGCGTGATGCGTTACGGTCCGATGCGAGCGCAGGTTGGCGGAATCGAGGCGGTGAAAGCGGACGGAGCGGTGATCAGCCGCATGTCCGGCCTCGCCAAAGACAACACGGGCTACGACCTGGCGGGCTTGCTCGCGGGCAGCGAGGGGACGCTTGCCATCATCGCAGGCGCGCGTCTGCGGCTCGTGCCCCAATTCACTCAGCGGGCTGTGGCGCTGCTCGCGGTCGATGGAATCGATGCGGCGCTCGCAATCATCGCGGCGGTGCGAGGGGGAGCGCCGTCGCTTGAGGCTGCCGAAGTGTTTTTCGCCGACGGTGCAGAACTGGTCCGCAAGCACACAGGCTTGCCTCTCCCCTTCGCCACCTCGTTTCCCGCCTACCTGTTGTTGGAGTGCGCCTCGATGAGCGACCCGTTGACTGAGTTAGTTGAGGCTGTGGAAGGCGCTGGAGGCTTTCTGCAGAGCGCCATCGCTTCCGACAGGCCCCAGCGTGACCAGCTATGGGCGTACCGCGAACGGCATACGGAATCGATCAACGCTGAGGGCGTGCCCCACAAGTTGGACGTGGCGGTGCCACTACCGCGCCTCGCAGAGTTCGAGCACCGTGTCCGAGGCACGGTTTCGGCTCGCGCAGCAGCGGCCCGCTGCATCGTCTTTGGGCACGTCGCAGACGGAAACCTGCACGTGAACGTGTTGGGGCTCGAGGTTGACGACGACCGCGCGACGGATGCGGTGCTGCGTCTCGCCGCGGAACTCGGAGGGAGCATCAGTGCGGAACACGGCATTGGCGTCGCGAAGATCCGCTGGCTGGAACTCACGCGCTCAGCGACGGACATTGCGACGATGCGTGCGATCAAGCGCGCCTTCGATCCGAAGAGTGTGCTCAACCCGGGGGTGATCTTCGGCCGCGAGTAAACTCCACTAGGTCACCTTAGAATGGAGGTGAGGTGTATCCCATGGCCGTTGACAGCTACAGGTTTCTCCCGCGCTCGATGCGCGCGATGTACGAATCGGCCCCCGCGATCGACGAGCCGCCCGCTTGGGCACCGCTGCCCAAGCCGATCGAGCGCTGCACGATCGCGCTCATGACTTCGGCGGGTGTCTTCCTCAAGGACGGGCAACAGGGGTTCGACGAAGAGCGTGAATGGCGCGAACCGACGTCGGGCGACCCGACCTACCGCGTGATTCCGACGGATGTGCGGCAGGACCAGATCGGCTGTTCGCATCTCCATATCAACCACACTGACCTGCTCGAAGACATCGACGTGGTACTGCCGTTTCGGGCGTTCAAGGCTCTTCAAGCGGAAGGCCGAATCGGAAAGCTTGCGGACGAGGCGTATTCGTTCATGGGCTACCAGGATCGGCGCCTAGAAGAGTGGCGAACCGTGCAGGGGCCGGAGTTGGCGGCCAGCTTGAAAGAGCAGGCCGTCGACGTGTTGCTCCTCGCGCCGGCCTGACCGGACTGCTGTAGAAACGTGCCCGTGTTGGCGCGTGTGATCGAAGGCCTCGGAATTCCGACCGTCACCGTCACGATGATGCCGGACCTCGCCCAGAAGTACCGTCTCTCGCGGGTGGTCGGTGTCGAGTTTCCGTTCGGACACAGCTTTGGAACGCCACATAACGACGAACTGATGCTGAAGGTGAGCCGTGCCGCTATCCGGGCGCTGAGCGAAGCCGGTGAGCCCGGCTACCGGCTAGATGTTCTGGACGAGTGGCCCGTTCCCCTGGAAGTTGCTTACAAAACCTGGCACCCACCAAAGCCGAGCCCGATTGTTGCCCAGATGCTCAAGCGGGCGCAATCGCCGGGGTAGCGGCTTCCCGAAGCAATTCCCGGACCCGCAGCATCGATTCCGCGAGGTTTGCCACCCGCTCTTCACGGCTGGGACGCACGAAGACGAAGGTGCAGGCAGTCACCCTGCGGCCGGGCAGCGCCGTCTCAAGCGCGAGCGCGTAGGCGGCGCCCTGGAGTTCGTAGCGCTCCATCGCCAGATCCACGCGCTCGTCGTTGCCGGCCTCATCGGTCTTGTAGTCGACCACGACGAGGCCCTCCGGGCTCTCGTAGAGAAGGTCAATAAACCCCTCAACGACGGTGCCATCGACATCAGCGCCCACGTAAAGTTCGCGCCAGAAACGCCCGGATGAGACGGCGGTGCGGACCGAGTTCGAGGCGAGCGCGGTGCGCACCAGTTCAACGATTTCGGCGCGGCGTTCGGGGATGCCTTCGGCGACGGATTGCGCGCCAGCCGCTTCTTCCAGCCCTTCGCCGGTGGCCAGGTCAACGGACTGCAGCACGGCGTGTACGGCGCGACCGATGGAAGTTCCCGCGCGGCCGCGCCGCCATGGCTGGTCGAGGTCGGACTGTTCCGCCTTTTCCGGCGAGGCATCGGCGGCCCGTTTGGCAATTGCCGTTGCCGCCATCGTGTTTGCCCGCGTTGACGAGGCGATCAATGCTGCTCGCTTCGTCAGCCACGCTGCGCGAGTTCCAATCGGGTCGGCGTCGGGTGCCGATGGAGTGCTCTCAGCAGCTGAGGGGAGAACCGTGGGCAGGTTCTCGAGCGAGATGAACCACGAGCGGCGCTCTGCGCAGAGTGCGTAGGTGCGGGCGGCCGCCGTAGCCGGCCTGGATGTTTCCTTGTGGTAGAGACTGACGATCAGGTGGTCGCGGGCACGGGTGGCAGCAACGTAGTAGAGACGAAGATCTTCTAGCGCAGCCATCTCAGTTTCAAATCCCTTCACGGCGTCAAACCCTGGAGTGTCGAAATAGCCCGTAGCCTCCGAACCGACGCGAACTTCCGGTGTTTGCTCGGCCGTCGCCCAGATCGCGATGCTGCGGTCGCTGCGCGTCTGGCGATCGAGGCCAGCGAGTATGACGATTGGGAACTCGAGCCCCTTGGCGGCATGAATCGTCATCACCCGAACGGCATCGTCGTCGGACTCCGGCACAATTGACTCGGTGACGCGGGAGCCAGCTTCAGCCTGGGTGCGGAGCCAGTCAACAAACTGGCGAAGCGTCGTCCCTCCGCCCTCGCCGAACGCGCGCGCTTGTTCGAGGACGAATCGCAGCCGCTGCCACGATTCCCGGGGCCGCCGGTGCGCAAACGCTACTTCGAACAGCCTCCGTTCGCGCAAGACACGATCCACCAGTTCGCTGACGCTGTACCACCTGCGGGAAGCGTGCATCTGCGCTATCGCCTTCAGCGCGGCTGGTATGGAGTTGAACGGAGTACCTGGAGCCTCGGGAATTTTGCCGGTGTAGTCCCACTGTCCGCCTGCCTTGACGAACTCGTAGAGTTCATCATCGGCGCAACCGAACGCGGGCGAACGCAGGGCGGCGACGATAGAGATGTCATCCGTCGGGTCATCTATTGCGGCGAGCACGTTGGTCAGGTCGACAACTTCCTGGGTTGCGTAAAGCAAGGAGCGGCTTTCCAGGCGGTAGGGGATATCCTCGTTCTCAAGTTTCCGCTCCAGCGATTGGAAGGTGTTGCGCGTGGGCAGAAGGATGGCGATGTCGTTTAGCTGGGCAGGGCGCGTGCTTCCATCCTCTGCGGTGACGCTCCATTGACCGCGCACCGAATTTATGAGCCTGACGATGTCCGCAGCCTCTGCGTCGCGCAACTCATGGGCTCGATTGCCGTGATCTTTCGAGACCGGCCCACCAATGAGGTGGACGGCAGGCCCCGCGATTTCGGAGGCCCGGCCGCCGGTGAGCTCGACGTAGGCCGGCTGGCCCGGCCTCTCCCGTGGTTCGATGAGTGCGGTGAAGACGAGATTCACGAACTCGAGAATCTCGCGACGCGCCCGGAAGTTTGCTGTCAGGTCCAACTGCCCCCCGAAGTGTTTGCGCGCGGACTGGTAGAGCTGGATGTCGGCCCGGCGGAACCGGTAGATCGATTGTTTCGGGTCCCCGACGAAAAAGAGCTTCCCCGGGCGTATCGGGACCTCGTCCCAGCGCAAGCCGTCCACGTCGTCCGCGCTAGTGGCGAGAAGCGTCGCGATCTCCAACTGCAGCGGGTCAGTGTCCTGGAACTCATCGATCAGGAGGTACAAGAAGCGTCCAGCCATGGTTTTACGCACTTCAGGGTTGCCGCGAAGGAGCTGCGCCGCAAGCACCAGAAGGTCGTTGAACTGGAGAACGCCTCGTTCCCGGCGGTCAGTCGCGCGGTCGAGGGTGAATTGTTGGAGGCGTCGGAGGATGGGCATGAGGCAGGCGGTCTTGGCGGAGGAGACGAGAAGCGTTCGCTCCGCTTCCGCCGCGCGAAGCGCGTTGTGGACGGCTCCCTTGGCGCCGCCTTTCCCCCATGCACCCTGGTTGCCGGCGTTGTCCTTGGGCGCCAACGATTTCCGATTGCCCAGCAGTGTCAGCCGCTCGTCGTCGTCCTGCAACCGTTCCAAGGACCGTCGGAAGGTTCTCAACGATTCGACGAACCGGACAAGGGTGTCCATCCCTCCTCGAGCAAGCACGGGTTCGGTCAGGGCGAACGCCTCTTCCAGTCGTGCGCGACTGAAGCGCCAGTCGCCCGCGTGCTTCGTGTCGGCAAAGACCGCGCCCTCGACGCGGTCGAGGTTGTTGTGAAAGTCGAGAGCGATGCTGCGGAGGTGCCTCACTTCGAGGCCAAGTGTGAAGGCGCGAGCGAGCGACTGGTTCTCGGATGTGAGCATGTCGTCCATCAGGCGCGCCCAATCTTCCTCGAACGCGATGCCCGAGCGGATCTCGTCGGCGATCTCGATTTGCGGCGGGAGACCAGCCTCCAAGGGGAATGCTGAAAGAATCCTCTGCGCGAAGGCGTGTAGCGTTTGCAGGGCCGCGCCATCGAGGTCGCCCAGTGCCAGGTTGCACAACGTCTCGATATTCGAACCTGGGTCCACTTCCGCGCGGCGTACATCTAGCCTGTAGCGGACGCGATCCTTCAGTTCGGCGGCGGCTGCTTCCGTGAACGTGATGGCCGCGATCTCGCGCATCGCGACCCCGGACTCGATGAGACTGACGATTCGGCCAACGAGTGCGGTGGTCTTGCCGGTGCCAGCGCCCGCCTCAACAAAAAGCGTCTCGCCGAGTTCGGTAGAGATACGGTCGCGGGCAAGCTGGTCGCGCGGCGAGTGTTC
>JBDUAL010000057.1:0-7669 GCA_040004685.1 Anaerolineaceae bacterium
TACCGAAGTGGCACTGCAGGTGCAGCAGCTCCTTGCCGTGCACATCGCCGACCTCGGCCGTCTCCACCGAGTAGAGCGTCTTTTCGCCGCGAAGGAAGCCGGCGAGATCGTAGCCCTCGGAGGCGGCGTGAATCGGCACGGATTCATCCCAGCGAGCGAGATTGGCTTCGTAGTAAGGCGCGTTCTGGTTGTCGCGGTTCACGCCTGCTCCAACCTGGCCGCGGCGGCGCTTAGTCCGGCCCGGATGTCCGCCCTGAAGCCCTGCTCTCGCAGGATCTTGCCGATCGCTGAGATGGCGAGCAGCACATTTCCGGGGTTGGATGACTCACCCATGAGCCCGATTCTCCAGACCTTGCCGCGCAGATCGCCAAGCCCGCCACCAATTTCGATAGAATTCCGCTCGAGCAGCGCGCCGCGCACTGCTAGGTCGCTCACGCCTTCGGGAATGCGGATGGTTGTGAGCACCGGCAGGCGAAAGCCCTGATCGGCGTGGAGGGCGAGTCCCATCGCTTCAAAACCGAGTTGCAGAGCGCGGCCATTCGTTTCGTGGCGCGCCCAGCGATGTTCGAGCCCTTCGTCCAGAACCAAGGCCAGCGCTTCGTGGAGCGCGTACACCATCGAAATCGGCGCCGTGTGATGGTAAGCGCGGCGTTCGTCCCAGTAGGCCTCAAGCAGACTGAGGTCCAGGTACCAGGTATTACAAGGCACCTCGCGCGCCTTCACGGCATCCCACGCTCGTCGCGAGAGAGTCAGAGGAGCCATCCCGGGAGGGGCCGAAAGGCACTTCTGGGTGCCTGAATAAACCGCGTCCGCGCCCCAGGCATCAACCGTCACCGGCACACCGCCGAGTGATGTCACACAATCCACCAGCAGGAGCGCGCCCGCGTCGTGCGCCAGCTTCGCAAATGGCTCGACTGGCGTCTGCACGCCCGTGGAAGTTTCGGCGTGGACGATGCCGACGAGCTTCACGTTGCCAACGGCCTTGACCGCGGCTTCGACGCCAGCGAAGTCGGTCGGTGAGCCCCACGGCGCCTGGACGCGCGTCACCAACCCTCCGGAACGTTCGGCCATCTGCGCCATGCGTTCGCCAAAATAGCCACAGATGCCGACAACCACCTTGTCGCCCGGCTCCACGAGGTTCATGACGGCCGCTTCCATGCCGCTGGTCCCCGTTCCGGGCGTGGCAATGGTGATTCGGTTCTCGGTCTTCATCACGGTCCGTAGCATGTTGTTGCAGCTGTCCATGATTTTGAGGAACTCGGGGTCGAGGTGGCCGAGGATCGGGGCGGTCATCGCGCGCAGCACGCGGGGGTGAGCGCCGCTCGGGCCAGGGCCCATGAGCACGCGAGTCGGCGGGTTGAACGTGGAGGAGGCAGTCATAGCTGCATCGTAGCGGCTGCCGGGCACTCGGTCGTCGGTTCAACGCTTGCGCGGCGGGCGTAGAATCGTCAAACGACGGCGAGATACGTTGATCGCAGGAGGCCGCGATGACCCAGACCAACCAATCAACAGGAGCCCGTGAGCGGCTTGAGGTGGAGGTGCGGAAAGTTACCGCGGCGGACGCGACCCGCCTCACTGCCGTTCTCGCGCGATCTTTCGATGATGACCCCGTGGCCAACTGGTTCGTCGCGCAGGACAAAAGCCGTGCCCGCCGCATCTACGACTTCATGGACGTCAGCTTGACGAAAATGACGCTGCCGCACGGTGAGTGCTACACCACGCCGGACCTCCAGGGTGGAGCGCTTTGGACGCCGCCAGGAAAGTGGAAGCTCGGGATGCTCCAACAGCTCATGCTTATCCCTGCAATGGTCAAGAGCACGACCTGGAAGCGCATCCCGAAAGTGATGAGCGGGATCTCGGCGCTTGAGAAGCGACACCCGCATGAACCGCACTACTACCTGATGGTCCTGGGCACTGAACCAAACCTGCAGGGCCGCGGCATCGGCGGTCAGTTGATGGCGCCGGTGCTCGCGCGGTGCGATCAGGAGCGCGTACCCGCCTACCTCGAAAGTTCGAAGGAGAAGAACCTGCCGCTGTACGAACGCAACGGCTTCAAGGTGACCGAGGAGTTTCTGATCCCGGACGGAGGCCCAAAGCTCTGGTTGATGTGGCGGGATCCGAAGTAGCTTCGAAGGCGATGCCTCTCCCAACGTCCTATACTGCGCGTATCTACTCCGCGAATCGAGCTGCCCGCCATGTCTCAAGCCCTCGCTGAACAGGTTCGAACCCTTCCATCCACGCGTGAACCGGCGTATCGCCCCGCAATGTTCATCGACGCCGACGAACGCACCGTGCTGGCCACGAAGCTAGGGGATGCTTCGAACTATGATCTCGGCCTGCTGCGCGAAATGATCGCCCAGGATCCATCGAACATGGAGTTCCGCAAGGCGCTGGTGAGCGGCATTATCTCGGCCGAGTTCGCTGGTGTGGATGCTTTCAGCCGCAAGGTCTGCGAGTGGCAGCAGTGGCCGGTGCCGTGGGAGCTGATCATGGCGATGGCTCGCCAAACCTGGGATGAGGTGCGCCACGCCCAACTCGGCATCGGCTTGCTCGAATCCTACGGCGGCGAACTGGGCGACTACCCGGACACCCTGGCCGGCAGCCCGCCGAACGAAGCAGCGCAGGCTGCCGCCCGTGCTGGCGGCGCCGCCGGGAACCCCGCCGCCGATATGATGCGCGACCCGATCATCAGCCTCTCGGTTACCAACGTCGCCCTTGAAGGCGCTGCCCTCGACCTGTTCAAAGGCACCTCAGATCTCGGGCGTCGCGTGGGCGACGACCTGATGCAGCTCGTTTACGACTACAACTGGGCGGACGAAGTCACCCACACCACGATCGGCGACTACTTCGTGAAGGCACTCTGCCTGGGTAAGCCGGAGGAAGAGCAGCGTGCGCTTCGTGCCCACGCGATGTTTGAAGGCATGCGCGAACGGCTCAACGGTGAGCAGTCGGAGGAGATCAAGACTTTCTTTGCTGAGGAAGTGGAACGCGGCACAGCTGCGCTGGCCGGCTCCTAGAAATGGCCGTCGTGATCGAACTCGGCGCGTGCATCAACTGCGGCCTCTGCCGACGCGTCTGTCCCACCGAGACCATTCACTTCTTCACCACCAACCGGCGCACTCATGTGGTGGAACCCGCTGGATGCATCGATTGCGACAAATGCATCCAGGTTTGCCCAGAAGGCTGCATTACCGCCGATGCGGGCTACACCCATGACCCGATCGAGCTTGCCGCTGCCAGGACGAAGGCGAAGGCGTGGGCGCACCGCCAGAACGAAAATCGCCAAAAGCTACGAGCGCGCGCTCTTGCGGGCGTGCGCGCCGCTGGAGCGGCGAATGCCTGAACTGGCGATTGACCCGCGCAAAGTTGGCGGCGCGTTCAGCGTCGATGAAAGCGCGCGCAGGATCGTCCACTATCGCTTCGCCGAGAACGTCTGCATGACTTCCGCGGCGGCCTGGGCATCGTCGTCGCCCTCCGTCAAGGTGAAGTTCGCCCTCGGGGAACATTGCTATCACGACTCGATCCACAGCCACTGGCTCGGCCAGCGACTGCCGGAGCTCCGAGTGACCGAAAAGATGGATCTGGAGACGCCGCCGACGCTTCGCGCCTCGTACCAGGCCGAGCCCCCGAACGAAGCCTTTCTCAAGTTCTGCGAGACGATGCAGCTACAGACTGGCCAGTTGCTCCGTGTCGTCGGGCTCTATCGGGTGCTCAAGACGCATCTCGCGGTCTACTACCGGCACCACGCCCTGGTCACCGACCAGGTCTCCGACGCGCCTACCGTCCGAATTCTGGGCCACATCCTCCTGGAAGAAGAGGCGCATCTGCGTTGGGGCCAGGCGATCTACGAAGAGATGGCGGACACGCCAGAAAAACGTCGCTTCGCGCTTGAATGGCAGATGGAATTGGAAGCGTTGCTCGCCGCCAGCGGCGGCGTTACAGGCGGCCGCTGAGAACGAATGCGCGGCCCGACTTGAGCACGTACGATTCGGGCATGCCTTCATCCCAGCCGTTCGCCGACATCGAGGTCGTCGAATTCGGACAGTTCATCGCTGTCCCATACTGCGCCCAGCTCCTCGCGGAGGGCGGCGCACACGTCATCAAGATAGAGTCGCTGGACGGCGACCCGGTGCGCCAGCTTTCGCCGCTGGCCCCCGGCGAAACTCGCCACTTCATCTCGCGCAATCGTGGCAAGCATTCCCTTCCCCTGGATCTCAAACACACGGACGCTCAACGAGTGATCGACGCGCTGCTCGAACGGGCCGATGTCGTGCTTACGAATCTCCGGCCTGGCTTGGCAAAGGATCTCGGGCTCGACTACGCATCGCTCTGCCAACGCTTCCCGCGCCTGGTGGTTGGCAACGTGACGGCGTTCGGAGGCGAAGGCCCAGATGCAAAACTCGCCGGCATGGATCTCGTCGTCCAGGCGCGCTCGGGCCTGATGGCCGCAAACGGCCGCATCCGGGATGGCCTGCCGATGGCCGGTGACCCACCGATCATCGATTACATGTGCGCAATGACCCTCGCCTTTGGCGTCTCCTCGGCGCTCTTCCGACGTGAGCAGACAGGGCTCGGGGGCGAAGTCGACGTTAATCTGTTGATGGCAGCCCTGGCGCTCCAAACCAACTTCATCCTTCGTGTGGACGCTGTCGACAGGCCCGTTCACCAGGACGCGTTGCAGCAACTCGCCGAAGCTCGGCTGGACGGTTCCACCTTCGCTGAGCAGGTGGCCGTGCTGCCCGCTGCCCGCGCGAACTACATGTCCGGCGTGTACTACCGCACCTACGCCACCAAAGACTCGTTCGTGGCCGTCGCGTGTGCCAGCCCCGCACTTCAACGCGCCTTCGGGCGGGCGGTGGGGTTCGAAGACGGCGCTCACAGCGGTTCAATTCCGCGCGAGGACCTTCCCCGCCACTACGCCGCGCTCCAGCATCATGCCGAAGTGCTCCTGCGCGCCCGAACGACCGCTGACTGGAAGCCGATCTTCGACGCCCACGGGATCCCGGCCTCCAGCGTCAAATTCCCGCTGGAACTGCTGGATGACCCGCAGGTCCTTGCCAACGGCATGGTCTACGACATGCCTCACCCTGCCCTGGGGAACGTGCGCGTCCTGGCAAACCCTGTTCGCCTTGACGGTGGCGGTTTTCGCCCCGGCAATGCCACTGCTGCCTTTGGGTCGGAGTCCCGTCAACTCCTCAATGAACTCGGATTCGACTCTGGCGCGATTGATGCGTTCGTGACCCGCCGCCTGACCCACGAAGGGCCCTAAAGACTTCTTCCAGCCTTCACTCCTTCGGTACGTCTCGGTAAACAAGGGACGCGCGACGCATCTTGTTGTCACCAGGGCGCGACGTACGATTCGACCTCGGCAGCTCAGAAGTCGGAGGACGCAACGTGATTGGCGACGTCGGACCAATGGAACTGCTCATCATCCTCGCCGTGGTAGTGTTGCTTTTTGGCGCTGGCAAGGTCAGCAAGCTGGGCAAAGAACTCGGCGCGAGCGTGAGGGAGTTCCGCCGAGCGATCCAGGACGTCGAGGGAGTGGTCCCCATCGTCTTTGTTGAACAGTCTGGAGCCGCGACGGTGGTCGCAGAGCCATCGGCCCGTGAAGAGCAGGATCCATCGGCCACCTCCATCCGCTCCACGAACATCTTCTAGCTCGTCGCCGGGTGCGGCGGAGACAGTAGAATCGGCGGATGCGTGTCCTCCTCCTCGGTGCCAATGGCCAGCTCGGGTCCGATATCCTGCGTCTCTGGCACGATCCGGCGGTCACCGTGATCCCCGCCATTCGCGCCGACGCGGATGTCACCGACGGCGCAGAACTCACGCGACTTGTCGCCGCGGCGTTGCCAGACGTGGTCGTCAACACCACTGCATTCCACAACCTTCCGCAGGCTGAAGCGGATCCCGAGACCTGCTTTCGCGTAAACGTCCTCGGCGGCTGGAACGTTGCGCGGGCGGCGCGGACCTCAGGAGCCGCGGTAGTGCAGGTCAGCACTGACTACGTGTTCGCTGGCACGAAACGTTCGCCCTACCTGGAAGACGACCCCCGGCGCAGCTTGAACGTCTACGGCAGTGCCAAAATCGCCACCGAAGACTTGGTCCGGCAGGCGAACCCGGAATCGCTGATCGTACGCGTCTCGGGGCTGTATGGGCTTGCGGGGTCTGCTGGCAAGGGCGGCAACTTCGTCGAAACCATGCTCCGGTTGGCACAAGAAGGCAGCCCGATCCGGGTGGTTTCGGACCAGGTAACGGCGCCCACGAACACGGCGGAGATCGCGGAGGCGTTGCTGCCCGTGGTTCGGGACGGCCTCCGCGGTACCATTCATATCGCGGCCAGCGGGAGCTGCAGTTGGCACGAGTTCGCCGCCGCCATCTTCGAAATCGCAGGTCTTCACCCAAACCTACAGGCTGTGACGACCGCCGAGTTCGCGGCGCCGCTCCAACGGCCGATGTACAGCGTCCTCGGCACAACGCGAGTCCCGGCACTCGCCGCCTGGCGCGCTGGACTCGAGCGATACATGCGTGAGAAGCACCCAGACGGTGCTCCAACCAGCGGCTAAAGCCGGTCTGTTGCTGTTCGTGTGTGCTCGACAATCGCCGGGATGAGGTAGTCCCAGGTCCACGGCGGAAGTTCGTGTCCCATGCCTGGCACAACCAGCAGCCTCGCACCCGAGATCAACCGGGCAACTTCCTCGCCCTCAGCGAGCGGGACAAGCGGGTCTTCGTCTCCGTGGATCACCAGCGTTGGCGCCTGGACGCTGCTCAGAGCGTCCCGTCGTGATCCTGAACGAAGCATCGCCGCCCGGTGATGCGCGTTTGCCAGAGGATTTGGCGCGCGCTCATGCTGCTCCCGAACGAATTCGTACCACCACTGGTCGTCGAACGCCCGCGTGGTTCCTGCGCACAGGCGCCAACTCTCTACAGACTCACGAATCCCGTCCTCGTCGTCCGTCAGGCGCTCTCGTTCGAATAGGTCGAGCAGCCCCGTCGCCTCTGTTCCACGCTCGTCTCCCAAGCCCGCTGATGACATGATCGAGACAAGGCTGGCGACCCGCTCCGGCGAGCCAATGGCCATGACCTGACCGATAGCGCCGCCCATCGAGGCCCCGACTACGTGCACACAAGCGATGCCAAGAGCGTCCAGCAGGACACCGACGTCGGCTGCCATATCGCCCAGATCGTAGTGATCGTCGTCCTGGAACCAGGTTGAAAGCCCGGTATCGCGGTTGTCGAAGCGGACGACAAAGCGCCCGTTTCCGGCCAGCAGCTCACAGAAAGGCCTGGGCCACCCCGTAGCCTGCGCTCCTTGGCCCATCACCAGAAGGATTGGCGTAGCGTGGTGATCTCCGAACGTCTCGTACCAGACTCGGATGCCAGTTGCGGTCGCCGTGGCCATTGCTTGATTCTCGCACGATCGGTGTGGGCCGATAGCAAGTACGGCGTCGCTTCGGTAGGATTTCGGTGCCCGCCTGTGGGCGGAGGGCTTCATGCGCATTCTTGTGACCGGCGGTGCGGGCTATATCGGCAGCGTGCTCGTGCCGAAGCTGCTTGACCGCGGCCACCGGGTGCGCGTCCTTGATCGCATGTTTTGGGGCCTCCCGCACTACGCTGAACGTGACGGCGTGGAGTTGGTCAACGCCGACGTGCGCCGGATGCCCGAGGGGGT
>JBDUAL010000058.1:0-7649 GCA_040004685.1 Anaerolineaceae bacterium
AGGGCGGCATGGCCTATGCCCCCGACGTAATTGCTCCACAAGTGTAGCGTGCCGCTGGGCAGCCTGGTCGCCCTAAGCCGGACTGCCAGGTGAGCTAACCAAGCTGCTTCACGTAGTAGTGCTCGCGATCCACTTCTTGGAAACCACAGTAGGGGTAGAGCCGCAATGCACGCGCGTTTACGCTTGCTGTGCCGATGAGTGCGGTATGCATGCCCATCGCCTTCAAACGGCGCATCCCTTCGAACAGCACGGTCCGGCCGTAGCCCTGCCCGGCGGCGCTAGGGCGCGTGCCTACGGGCTCGAAAACGCCGACTCCGGTCTCTTCGTCTGCCCAGCAGATGCAGTAGCTCAGGAACCGTCCATCGGAATCCTCCAGGATCACGTCCAATTCCTGGCAGTAGACGGGCGACTTGCGAAGCTTGCGATATGCCTCGACGGTGGCGCTCGAGGGACCCCAGACCGACCATGCGTCGCGGTGGAGGTCGATCCGCTCGTCGACATCTGCGGCGGTGACGTGGCGAAGGCGCGCGCCTGCCGGGAGATCCCGCTCCGGGATCGGGGTGTCGAGACTGCGGCGGTAACGCATCGAGTGTCGCTCGACCCGCGAGTAGGCTCTGGCGGCGAGGGCCGCAATCCGCGTGCCGTCACTGTCCAACGCGGTAGTGGCGAGCGTGTCGTTCCCGAGCATCGAATAGGCGATGGGCACGTCCGCAGCAGCGCGATGAAGTAGCCGCAGGCGACGATGTTCCGCCCAGGCAAGCATCTCACCGAGCAATGAACCGTCCATGGGGATGTCGGCGCGAAGGTCGAACTCGACGTTTAGCGGCGGTTCGAACATCGCCACTCCAGCAATGCCGTCGGTATCGGTCCAGAGCCGGACGTTGGCGGCTAGGGTCATGGGTTCGACCGTCGCCAACCGCCACACGACGTCCCCCGGGTGCCAGTAGGTTAGCCCCGGCAGGCGCGAAGCGAGGTTGGAGCGTGCGAACTCGACGACAAGTTGAAGATCCGCTCTCCCTTCGAGGGGGGCCGAGGAATAGTCAGTCACAACAAACTCCAGTCCTTGGTGGGCCCGCGCGCACCGGGCGAAACAAGAGGTGAAAGGACCCTGCTAGATGACCATTTCCGTCCAATGCACCGAAATTGGCGTCGCGCAAGAGTAGGCAGTCGGCCGGCCGCCGGTCAACACCTGTTTCCTGCAGTCGCACGGCTGTACCCTTGACAGATGGCCAAAGACGAAACGTTCGACATCACCACCGGCGCCGATCTCCAGGAAGTAGCGAACGCCGTCGACCAGGCGAAGCGTGAAATCACCAGCCGGTTCGACTTCAAGAACATCCTGGCCGAAATCGATTTCGACAAGAGCAAAGCGAACCTGACGATTCACACGACGGACGAATACAAGCTGGACGCGATCTGGCAGGCGCTGACGGGGCGGTTCATCGCGCGTAGCGTGCCCATCAAGAACATGGTCAGGGGCACGATTCAGCCGGCCGCCTCAAGCACTGTCCGACAGGAGATAAAGCTCACCCAGGGGATTGAGAGCGACATCGCTAAGAAGATGGTGAAGTTCATCAAGGAGCAGAAGTACAAGAAGGTCCAGGCGCAGATCCAGGGCGACGCGGTGCGTATCAGCAGTCCCAGCCGGGACGAACTACAACAAGTGATCACGGCACTGAAGGGCGAGGACTACGGGATTGAGCTAAAGTTCGGCAACTACCGGTAGCGGTCTGTTCGTTGGCATCCTGAACTCATGTTTCTGGTTCTCACCCTGCTTCGGATTGAAAGTGTTCCAGCTCCTGGTGAATAGTCTTCCGTCATTGGCCCGAATCCGGTCGTTCAAGAATTCAGCCCGTGCCTCGCCGCGCCCGGTGCTATGATGGATGTCCGCTTCGCGCTCGGTGCGGAGCGGTCTCCTGGAGGTAGGCCACATGGTCACAACCGGATATCTCGAACATGACGTCAACGTCCGCGGTCTTAAGCTGCACTATCAAGAATGGGGAAACCCGGACGCCCCAGCGATCGTGTTAGTGCACGGGTTCGGCGTCTCCGGGCATATGTTCGATGAGTTCGCTGAGCGCGTTCAGGATCGCTATCACCTGCTCGCACTAGATCAGCGCGGCCACGGCGACTCCGAATGGGCGACGGACGGCGACTATTCGCGCGCGGCATTCGTCGAGGACCTTGAAGGCTTCCGCGAAGCGCTGGGCCTGGAACGCTTCGTCCTTATCGGTCACAGCATGGGCGGGCTGAACTCGGTTTCGTACGGCATCGCCTACCCTCACCGCGTACGGGCGCTCGTGCTGGTGGATGTCGGTCCGGAATCGGCCAAAGAAGGGGTCGACAACATCGTCCGCTTCACACGCGGGCCGGATGAGCTTGAGTTCGAAGAGTTCGTCGAGTTGGCCCACCGCTTCAACCAGCGACGTACCCTTGAGAACATTCGCGAGCGTATGCGGCATCGCCTGAAGCCGGCCGAATCCGGGAAATACACCTGGAAGTTCGACAAGCGCTTCCGCGCGCAGGACAGCAGCCTGAAGATTGGTTCGGAACTGAGCAACGACGAGAGCTGGCAACTTTTCCGTGACATACGCGTGCCTACGCTGCTCGTGCGGGGGGCGGAAAGCGACGTCCTCAGCGCTGAGATCGCAGAGCGCGCGACTCGCGAGATGGCGAGCGCGCGGCTGGTGACGGTTTCCGGCGCGGGACATAGCGTCCCCGGTGACAACCCGGATGAGTTCACCGCCGGGGTGCAACAGTTCCTCACGGACGTTGAGCGCGGGCAGTTCGCGTCTGCGGCTACTCCCGAGCCGCCAACCCTGGAGCGCCTCATGGAAGAGCACGAAGCACACCGGAAGCGCGGGCCGGGAACGCTGACGCTTGTCCTTGCGGGCGCTGGCGCAATGACGGCGCTGGCGGGTGTAGGCCTGTTCCTGCGCCAACGCTCCAGCAAAAAGAAACGCCGAAACCAATCGATACGCGGGCTGGCTAGCGCCGTGACCACGCGCGTCCCATCTGTCTCGCTACCCACGCTGGACCTTGAGCAAGCCCGCGAGCGGGCCGCTGCGCTCGTCAACGAGCTTTCCCTTGCGGGACAGCGAGGAACGAGTCGTGCGCGCCAGGTCATGCAGGACGTGGATTTGGAACGAGCGCGCAAGGCCGCAACCGATGCGGCGAGTGCGCTGGCCGATACCTCTCGAAACGCTGTTGCCGCTGCTCCGGTTGCGATCGATCGGCGGAAGCTGGCGAAGCGAGGTAAGCGGGCGGCCAAGTCCAGCCGATCGTCGGCATCGAAGCTGCTGGCGGCGACGGTCTTCATCGCGAGCCGCCTCGCCGGCCGGAAGAAGAAGGCTAAGCGCGGAGGTCTGTTCTCGTGGCGGGGATGAGCGTGGATGGTTCAGCCATTCACTTTCGTGATGAAGGCGGCGGGCGCGGTACTCCGTTCCTATTCATCCATGGGTGGGCATGCGATAGCAGTTCGTGGCGATCCCAGGTGGAAGACCTGGAGCGGGACCACCGCTGCATCTCGGTTGATCTGCGCGGCCGCGGCGAATCGACCCCTTTGCCGCCCTACGATGTGTTCACGGCTGCGGCCGATGTGGCGAGCGTGATCCGTTCGCTTAAGCTTCCCCCGGTCATCGTCGTTGGGCACAGCCTGGGCGGAATCGTCGCGCTCTGTCTGAACCGGGCCGATCCGGAACTGGTCGCAGGGGTTGTTACCGGAGATTCGCCGCTGGAACTGGACGCTCCGAGACGCTGGCCGCGCACCGTTTCCGCCCTGCGCGAGGCTGGCTCGATGGATCCGGTGCAGGCGTTCATCGAAGGATTCTTCATCGAATCGACGCCGGACGAACTGGCGGCCGATGTGCGCGCAATGATGCTGACCTGCGACGCTGAAGTGGCAGCGGGGATGCTCGAAGAGGGCAATCGCGTGGCGGACGTCCTCCCGGAGCTGATTCGCCTCGCAGACGCTAAGCCGTTCATGGCGCTCTGGGCGGAGAAACCGCTCGGCGAACCGAACCTCCTGCGGGATCTCGCGACATTCGTTCGCCAGGAGCCGATCGCCGGGGCTGGGCACTTCTTTCAGCTCGAACGCCCCGAGATCACGAACGCTCTGCTCCGTGCCTTCGAAGATGACGTCCTTGCGGACCCCCGGATCAAGCCTCGCCTCTCTGCGTAGGCTGGTAGTCGTGGGCCGGGTATGCTCTTGCAGATGGTAGATGCGTCGCGACCAGCGAAGCGTGCGAAACGAGATCCGAGATCAGATGAGAAGCGCAGTCCATGGCTTCCGATCTTCGCCACGGCGCTCGTGGTGGTGGCGCTGAGCTTTATCGTTCTGCTGTTTGTTGTGGCCGATAAGCTGGGTGGCGATAGTCCGGCGCCCACACCACAACCCACCGGCTTATCCGAGAACCCAACAGCGGCGGCCGACACTAAGAGCCCGACGCAAGCGGGTTCCACGCCCTCAACCACCGTACCCTCGACCACTGCGCCGGCAACAATCGGTCCGGGCGAAGTGGATAACACGCCACTGCTGGCGTGCAACAACATCCTCGTCGCACTGGACAAGAATCACCGCCTCGGCCCGGATTGCGCGCCCAGCGATCTGGCGGCCGTCCCCGCTTCCGCCAGCCAGGGTGGCCAGCAGTTGATGCGGGCGGAATCGAGGGACGCGTTCGTCGAACTGGTGGGTGGCGCCGCTAAGGATGGCTTCAAACTCTTCGCCTCCAGCAGCTACCGGAGCTACAGCCAGCAGGTCGAGACGTTCCGCAGCAACGTTGCGCAGGGAGGCCAAGAGTACGCCGACCGGACAAGCGCGCGCGCCGGACACAGCGAGCACCAATTGGGCACCACCACAGATGTGGCGAGCAACACGGCCTCGTTCGAAGCGTTCAACGGCACGTCCGACGCGAACTGGCTGGCACAAAACAGTTGGAAGTATGGCTTCATCGTCAGCTATCCACCGGGGACCGAGCAGATCACGGGTTACGCTCGCGAAGACTGGCACATCCGGTTCGTGGGCAAGGATGTGGCGAAAACAGTGCGCGAGAGCGGCTTGACACTGCACGAATATCTCCTGAAGTAACTGGGGGCTGTGGTTGCGAGGTGAGTCTCGTGATGCAACACTCCCGTGGCAATCTGAATCTACCGGAGGCTCCTTTTATGGCTATCACGTCCACCACCGAAGACCTGCTCGCCGAGCAGGACGGCCACGTCCTGACAATCACTCTCAATCGTCCAGACCGCCTGAACGCGATCAGCGGCCCAATGCTCGGCAACCTCTCTTCCGTGTTGCAGGCGGCGAACATCGATCGCAGCGTGCGTGTCGTCATCCTCACGGGTGCTGGACGAGGCTTTTGCGCCGGCCTGGACCTGAAGGCGCAGACGGCCGGCGACGATAGCCTGCAGTCCTCGCGCGGCTACAACCTGTTCGACCTGCATAACTCGCCGCCGATCGTGATCAACCGGATGGATAAGCCGATTGTCTGCGCGTTAAACGGCGCGGCGGCGGGTTACGGTATGGACCTCGCCCTGGGCTGCGACATCCGGATCGCCAGTGAGCATGCCAAGATGGGAGCAGTCTTCGCCAAGCGCGGCGTCTTGCCAGAGAGCGGCGGCTGCTGGTACCTTCCGCGGCTCCTGGGTTGGGCAAAGGCTGCCGAAGTGGCTTTCCTGGGCGACGTGCTCGACGCCAATCGCTCGTTGGAACTTGGCCTCGTCAATCGCGTGGTCAAACACGACGATCTGATGACCGAAGCGAAGAAGGTGGCGACGCAAATTGCGAACAACGCCCCGCTAAGCGTGCAATCGACCAAGCGCATGATGCGTCTCGGCATGGAAGAGAGCTTTGAGGCCGCAGTCGACCACATCTACCTACAGCTGCTGCCGCTATTCCAGAGTGAGGACTTCAAGGAGGGCCTCTCGTCGTTCGCGGAACGACGGGAACCGAACTTCAAAGGTCGCTAAGTGCGGTTCTGGCACCACTAACGGGGTCCGCCGTGCGGCCTCGGCGGCGGGCTGGCGCCGTCTCACATCCGGGACTTGAGATTGTCGCCGATGTCGTCCGGGATCTCGGAAACCGGTCTCGTCGCCTGGGCGATGGTGATATCGAAGAGGTCGCCCCAGGCTGCATCGTAGTAATCTCCGGGCCCTTCGTTGTCGGCCTCCCAGACGACTACCACCTGCGGCTGGTCTTCAGGGGCATTCACCCAGTACTCGCCGATTACGTTTGCGTGCTCGGGATGTTCGAACGTTTTGCGGCGCTCGAAGGCCTCGATCCCCTGGAGGACGTTGGTACCCGGCTTGAACTTGAAGTAGGCGACGAAGAGAGTCATCTTTGCCAGTATAGATAGCCGCGGCCTAGCGAGCGGCGCCGCGGAGCAGCTCCTCGGCGGCGGCAACGTTGGGCGCGTTCAGGCCACCGAGCATCGCGGCGAGCTCTTCGACGCGCCGGGCTCCGTTGACGACCGCCACGGCTGACGCCGTACGGCCGGCGTCCGTCGATTTGGAAACAACGAAGTGGCGCTCCCCGAACGCCGCCACTTGCGGGAGATGTGTGACGCAGAGCACCTGGTGACGGCTGGCCAGCCTCAGCAGGGCCTCACCGACCAGCGCCCCAGCGCGGCCGCCCACCCCCTCATCAACCTCATCCAGCACTTCGAGGCGCGCTTCGCTTGCGTTCCCCAGGACCGTTGTTAGCGCCAGCAGGAAGCGCGAAGTCTCGCCTCCGCTGGCGACGGCCGCGAGCGGCCGCGGTGTCTCGCCCGGGTTGAAAGAGGCAAGAAACTCGACACGGTCGATGCCCGTCTCGGTGAAGGCGCGGGGAAGTAGTTCTCCTTCCCCGGCGAGTGGGCTGGTGGTGAGCACGATCTCGTAATCCGGAACGGACGCGAAGGGGCCTTCGGTGTCGTCCTCGCAGGCAAAGCCTACGGAGAGGGTGGCGTCACCCATTGCAAGGTGCTCAAGTTCGGTCGCGATCGCGAGTACCAGATCCCCGGCGCGCGCCCTTCGTGAACGCGAAAGCTCCGAGGCGGAGTTTGCGAGCTGAGCCAATAGCGCGGCCTCTTTCGCAACCAACGCCTCCATGGAGAACTCGGCGCTCGTCAAGACAGCCAACCGTTCGGCGCTCGCAACGCCATAGGCGATCACGTCGGGGAGGGTTTCTCCGTACTTCCGGCAGAGCCGCGCGATCCTGTCCAGCCGTTCCTGGACCGCAGCGAGGCGCTCGGGATCTTCTTCGATAACCTCCCGATAGCGCCGGAGGTCGCGCGAAAGATCATCGACGGACGCTTCGATGGTCTCGGCGAGGGCGACCAGATTGGCGGCGGAGGGGTCTCTGGTCCCGATCTCCCGCACCGCGCTCACGGCTTCGCTCCAGGAGTTGCCATCGAGCGCCTCTAGCGCTCGGGCGGCCTCCTGGAGCAGGCGGCGCGCACCACCCAACCTGGCCTGCTCGACGTGCAGCGCTTGATCCTCTGCGGCCTCGAGCGCTGCGGAGGCGATCTCTTCTGTTTCGAATCGGAGCTGGTCCACAAGTCGCTCGCGCTCGCGAGCGTCAGTCGCCAGCGTGCGAATCTCGCGACGAGTTTCACGCAAGGCGCGCACCAGTTGGGCGACTCCCTCCCGGTCAGCATTCAGACCAGCTTCCT
>JBDUAL010000059.1:0-7603 GCA_040004685.1 Anaerolineaceae bacterium
GTCGGACGGTCACGCCAGGGCTTTTCATGTCAACGAGGACGTAAGTGATTCCCCGGTGCTTCGGCGCATCTGGGTCAGTACGAACCAGCATGTACATCCAGTCCGCGTACTGAGCACCTGTCGTCCAAATCTTCTGTCCGTTGATGATGTAGTCGTCGCCGTCACGTACGCCACGAGTCTGGAGGCTGGCGAGGTCGCTCCCGGCCCCTGGTTCGCTGTAACCCTGGCACCAGATGACTTCCCCTCGGAGGATCCGGCCGAGATGGTGTGCCTTCTGCTCCTCTGTCCCGTGCTCGATAATGGTGGGGCCGATCATCATCACACCGAAGCCGCCGAGGTTACCCGGTACCCCGGACTCTGCGAATTCTTCGTTCATGACGAACTGGTCGACGACCGACATATCCGCACCTCCATACTTCGTCGGCCAAGATGGGGCGATCCAACCCTTCTTCACAACCTTGTCGCGCCACTCCTTAATCGCGCCCATGCGCCCGAAGTACGAATTTTCGCCCTGGTCCCCCCCAGCCTGTAATGCGGACGGGGCTTCGGTGGTAATAAACTCGCGAACTTCCTTGCGCCAGTTCGCTTCTCGCTCGGTATCTCCAAGACTGATCGTCATGTGTGCTCCTGCCTTCGGGTAAACGTTTGCACGCAAATTGTGACTTACCGCAGCAGGTTCGGCAACCGAACGACGTTCGGGCGGGTCTTTCGATTGCTGCCCCTGTTATCCTGTTACCGTGGCCAGCTCAGTTCCAGCGTCCCGCACCGCCTGGCAAGAGCGCTGGGAAGAGATGAAGCCGACCCCTCTGCGAAATGTACAGGAGGTGCTTCCCGGTCTCTTCCAAGTGCGGACCCGCGGGTCTCGCGCGTACCTCGCGGTCGATGGCTCGGAGGTCACCCTGATCGACACTGGCAGCCCCGGTTCGGGTGCGCGGATATTGCACGCCGTTGAGGAGATCGGTCGCAAGCCGGACGACATAAAGACCATCGTGATCACGCATTACCATATTGACCACGTTGGCGGCCTGGCTGAGATTCAGCAGTGGGCCCCCGCCCGGACGGGCGTCCACCTCGCCGACGCTCGTCACGTCGAAGACGAAAACCCGCTTCCCAACCCGTTCACTCATCCTCTGCTTGCCCGGATCTGGGCGCCCTACCTCCTGCGCAACGATCCTGGCGCCGCGCGTGTCGATGTCTATCTCAACGACGGTGACAACCTTCCGGTTCTTGGTGGGATGCGAATCGTGCATGCGCCGGGGCACACGGCGGGCAGTATCTCGCTCCACTTCGCTGAACTCGGGGCGCTGATTGTTGGCGACGCAATGCAATTCAAGTTCGGCCGCCTGATGCTCCCTAGCCGCCTGTTCAGTCAGGATATGGACGAGGCAACAGAGTCCGTTCGAAAGCTCGCCGGGCTTGACTTCGACAGGCTCTGCTTCAGCCACTTCCGGCCGATTCTTTCAGGCGCCGACGTTCGTGTCCGCGAATTCGCGAAGTCATTAACGAGGACGGCATGAGCACACTGCGGTCCGTAGGTTTTCAACCTTCTCATGAAACTGATCGAGCGCGAGGCGGACGCGCACGGCAAGTCAGGCTTCCCGATCGTTGCGCGCGGTCGTCTCGCCTCGCGCCCGCCGTCGAGAGTCCAGTGGCGAACCAGTGAAGTTTCTTTTGGGGAGGAACTACGCCAGGGAGACCGCCATCCTCGAACAGGCCGTGCGGGCCGCGTGAGCGATGCGCAGCCACACCGGAACGAGCCGCTGCGCTTCGCCGACATCCTCACCACGGCGTCGGCTGCCGCCCACTATCTGGGTGGCGCGAACGTCGCGGCCGAGCATCTGTTGTACGGTATCGCGATCCTCAAACAGGAGTTGACCATCGAGGATCTCGGACGCGCCGTCTCTCCGCTCGTCCGGCGCACGCAACGGGGGACGGGAGGCACCGTTGAGCCAGTAGTTCGTGAGCTCGCACAGCGGTGGTTCGTGACGCTCGGATCGGACGCCAATGCCACGATTTCCCCGCAACAGTTGGTGGATCTCATCGAGGAACTGCAGCAGATGCGTCCGACTGGTGAAGAGCCAAGCGTTCTGCCCGATTGAGACTAAGGTGGTCTGCCTACATAGTCGCTGGTGATGGACGTAGTGCTGAGCGCCTCTGGCGCCGCGGTCGGATTCGCCTTCGGCTGGTTTGCGACCGCATATCAGCACCTGCTTTACCGGGAGCCTGAGTTTCGCGAAGGGCGTCTCGCGGGCCGGCGGCTGCTGATCGCACGGCTGCTGCTGGCGACCGCCTGCTCCGTTGCCGCGGGCCTCGCGCTGCGATCCGGGCATTACGACTTCGGACCGGCTCTCCTCACCGCGGGATTCTCGCTCTCGCTTCTCGTCCTCGCCAGTACTGACTTCGAACGGAAACGGCTGCCGAACAGGCTGATGTACCCCACGATCGGCCTGGCGCTCGCGCTGGCGTGGGGGTGGCCCGATCGAGACGCCGAGCAGATCCTTTTTGGCGCCGTGGTCGCTCTCGGCATCGCGGTCGCCTTGTTCGCGTTTGGTGTCCTAACAGGGGCTTTGCTGGGTGTGCGGGCAACGGCGTTCGGCCCCGGGGATGTGAAGCTGATTCTGCTTCTTGGCTTGTTGTGTGGCTGGCCCGCGTTCTTCCCGGCGCTGCTCTACGGCGTGCTGGCCGCTGGAGCGGTGAGTGTGGTGCTCCTCTTTTGCGGCCGTTCGAAATCGGTCTTCAGCTACGGCCCTTATCTCATCCTTGGTGGGCTCGTCGTGCTTCTCTGGCCTTCCCAGTTCGTGTGAGAAGCGCAGAAGCCCTCGCTGTCAAACGAGGGCTTCGAAGGATGCCGCCAGCCGCCGAACTAGAACGCGTGCTTCATCTGGATCACCGCCGGGCCACCGATCACCATCATGATCGACGGGAAGATGAAAAAGACTAGAGGGAACACCATCTTGATCGGCGCCTTGAACGCTTGCTCTTCGGCGCGCTGCTTGCGTTTCACACGTATTACTTCCGTTTGGACGCGGATTACTCCGCCGATCGAGATGCCCATGCTCTCCGCCTGGATGATCGAGTTCACCAGAGAGCGCAGCTCTTCAACGCCCGTACGCTCGGTCATATCGAGGAACGCGTCGCGTCGGGAGCGCCCCATCGTGATCTCGCGCATCGTTCTTGTGAGCTCTTCCCCGAACGGACCGTGCACTTTTTCGATAACGCGGTTGAACGCGGCGTCGATGCCGAGTCCGGCTTCGACGGACGCGGTAATCAGATCGAAGGCGTCCGGCAACGCTCGCCAGACCTCCTTCCGTCGTCGCTTGACGCGGCCCATGAGCCAGATGCGGGGTCCGTAGATGGACATGCCCATCACCACCACAAAGGTCATGAGCAGCGTCAGGCCGGTGCTTCCGGTGCTCGCCATGTACAAGGTGGCTGCCAGGGGAAGCACTCCGGCCATGATTCCCACAACGAGGATGAACTGCCCAGGTTTGAACTTCAAGCCCGCTTGGGCGATGGCCCCCTCGAGCCGCTCGGATATGGTGGAGGGCAGCATCTTCGTCACGCGGCGCGCGACGGAACGAACCATTGGTTGCAGTACACGTGCCACGAATGGCGCGTCGGGATCCGGCAGGGCCTCGCGCGCTGGTCGTGTGTACCGCAGTCCGCCTAACCGGGCGTCCATCGCGCCGTTGACGGGCTGATGGAGAAACCCGAAGACAACGAGCGTAACAGTCACGAAGGTGCTGAATGCGATGAGCAGTTCCATTTCGCTAGACCTCGATGTTCACAATCTTTGAAATGATGAAAAAGCCAATCCCTTCCATCGTGAGCCCGGTGACGAGCATGATCCGGCCAAGCGGATCGGTGAAGAGGAGGGACGTGAACTCTGGGCTGATGAGCATGAACGCCACGAAAAGTCCCACCGGGATGCCGCCGATCACATATCCGGTGAGCCGTTGCTGGGACGTTAGCGTCCGGATTTCTCCGCGAATCCGCTCGCGCTGTCGCATTGTGTGGGCAACGTTGTCGAGGATCTCAGCGAGGTTCCCGCCGACCGAACGCTGGATCATGATCGCCGTGATCACGATGTCAAAGTCGGGGCTTCCGATTCGGTCGTTCAGTGCTTGAAGTGCACCTTCGACGCTCGCACCCATCGCGGTGTCGCGCAACGTCCGCCGGATCTCAATCGAAAGCGGCGCAGGGACTTGGTCGGCGGCCGCCTCGAGGGCCTGTACCAAGCCGAAGCCTGCTCGCAGACCGCTGGCGAGCATCTGCAGCATTTCGACCATCTGGGACTCGAGCTTGTTGCGACGGCTTGTCTTTCGTCGCTTTACCCACAGCCCAACGCCGAGGAAGCCGACTGGCAAGAGGACGATCGACAGCAGCGGTATTGGCGAGAAAACGTATCCCAACACCATAAGGACCGTTGCAACCACGATTCGCAGCGTCAAGTACTCTCGCGCCTTCAACGTCAGGCCAGCGCGTTCGAGGTCCATGACCCAGCGAGCGGCAACCGTGCCCGAGATAACGTTGATCCCGCCGAAGCTGATGGCGCCGCGCTGCCGCAGGCTGGGGCCGGCAGTGCCGGCAGTCACGATTGCGGAACCATTCCGGAGCTTCCCGAGTCGGGCCGTCGCTTCAACCGAGAGGGTACCGAAGCCCGAAAGCCAGAGGACCATGGTGAAGGCGAACGCACCCCCACACAGAGCAGCAAACAGCATCATTGGATTACCACCCTTCCCCGGACCCGAAGAGATTGTTGGGGAGGTCGATCCCGGCCATCTGGAAGCGTGAGACGAAGCTCGGCCGGATACCCGTCGGGCGCATTGATCCATGCACCTTGCCATCCTCGTCCACGCGGTCGAGCTTGAAGAGGAAGATGTCCTGGAGCGTGATCGTGTCACCTTCCATGCCACTGATCTCGGTGACGTGTGTCACTTTGCGCGAACCGTCCTGCAGCCGTTGAACCTGGATGAAGACGTGGATGGCCGCGGCGACCTGTTCGCGGATTGCTCGGGCAGGAAGGTCCATACCAGCCATGAGCACCATGTTCTCGAGACGTGCGATAGCGTCCCGCGGGGTGTTGGCGTGCACGGTTGAGATCGAGCCGTCATGGCCGGTGTTCATCGCCTGGAGCATGTCGAAGCACTCTTCGCCTCGCACTTCGCCGACAATGATGCGGTCCGGCCGCATGCGCAGGCAGTTTCTCACCAGGTCGCGCTGCTTGATCTGATTCTTTCCCTCAATGCTGGCGGGCCGTGCTTCCAAGGTGATGACGTGATCCTGCTGAAGCTTGAGTTCCGAAGGATCCTCGATGGTGACTATGCGCTCGGTGTTCGGGATAAACGCGGAGAGTGCGTTCAGCATCGTCGTCTTACCGGTGCCGGTACCGCCGCTGATGATGATGTTGAGGTGGGCGCGAACGCACATCGCCAGGAACTCGGCGGTCGCCTCGCTCATCGCGCCGACGGCGATCAGGTCGGCCATTCGCATCTTGTCCGCGCGAAACTTTCGAATCGTGATCGTCGGGGATTTCGGTGAAGCGGGAGGGAGAGTGATGTTTACGCGTGATCCATCGGGCAGTCGTGCGTCCACCATCGGGCTGGACTCGTCGATGCGGCGTCCCAACGGCGAAACGATGCGTTCGATGATGCGCATGATGTGCTGCTTATCGCGGAATCGCGCCGGGCTCCGGAAGATTCGGCCTTCCTGCTCGTAGTAGATCTTATCGAGGTCGTTGACCATCACTTCGGTGACTGCCGGGTCGCGGAGAAGCGGTTCCAGAGGACCGAGACCCAGCGCCTCGTCGGCTACGGCCTCAAGGAGCTCGTCACGGCTTGTGCCGCCGAGTTGCAGGCCCTCCTGGGTGATGAGTTCGCGGGCTGCCCGGATAACGGCTTCGCGCTGCTGCTCTGGCGCCAGATTCTCCAGCGCTCCATGTTCGAGTTCGTCGATCAGAAGTTCGTGCAAGCGAAGCTTGGCCGCTTCAGCCTGAGGATTGGCCCGGTTCCCGGTAGCTTCGGAGGGTCTTCGGTGAGCGACTGCTGGCTCGTTTTGTTGAGGGGTGCTGGGGGTGTTAGGGGTAGCCGCCGGCCGGAGCAGCGTCGGCGGCTGGTGGCCCTCGGCGGCTGGAGCGGCCGGTGTGGAAGCGTGTTCGTCGCCGTGTCCCCAGCTTCGTCGCGGGGTCGCGGCCGTGCCGAACTGTCCTGATGGCCGGAGTCGGGGCCTGTCGCCCGCGGGTGTGCCGCTATCTTCGGGACCGTCAGTGGCGCGCGCGGTGGCGTCAGTACCACCGCGTCGACGTCGTTGGTGCGACCATCCGAACGCCTGATTCGAGTCGATACGAGAAGGTTGGTCTTCCTGTTCTTCAGACATTTTCTGCCTCAGCTTTCCCTGTCAACCGGTCAAGCGCTCTTGCGGAATAGTGGCCGGATCAGCTTGCCGAATCCGCCGCGCCCACGCTTCTGGGCTTTTGTTTTGTGCCGAATGCCCGCGAGTGCTCTCGCAATCTCGCGGATCTCCAGCGAGACCTTGCTGTTTGGACGGCTGAGTACAATGGGGCGCCCCAACTGCGCCGCCTTAACCACTTCCTGATCCTGCGGAATCCGCCACCAGAGTGGCGAATCCAAAGTCCGCTCGACGTCCTTCTCCCGCACTCCGGTGTCCATTCCGGCACGGTTAAGCACGACCTTGATCCGCTCGTCATCATTTCCGAAGCGTTCGTGGAGCATCTCCAGGGCCAGCACCGTATCTTTGATGCTCGCCATGTCCAGTGTGGTGACCAGCAAAATCATCGTGCCCACCTCGATTGCGGCGGCCACGATTTCGTTGAAGGTTCCAGGCGTGTCCAGAATTACGAAGTCGTGAGTTTGGGCGAGGATGTCAACAACGTCCCGGATGTGTTGCGCAGTGAGGTTTCGCCAGTCACTGGGACGCGTTGGGGCAGGCAGAATGCGCACTCCGGATTCGTGCTCTACCAGGTATTCGCGCAGCGAGTTGCGATCTACGTTTTCCAGGTTTCGCGCCAGGTCCGCAATCGAGCGCTCTACAGAGATGTCCATGGTGATCGCGACGTCCCCGAACCGCGTGTCCATGTCGACCAGCGCAACGGTCTGGTGGGCTTCGGTCGAAAGGGCAACCGCGAGGTTCGAGGCGATAGTCGTTTTGCCGATTCCGCCCTTTGCACCGAAGATTGTGATGACCGTGCCCTGGGCGACCGGGTCGGCGAGTTCGCCGCGCCGCCGCATGCCTTCGCGCTCCTTGCGTCCGAGGACGCGCATGATCGCTGCCTCGAGGTCCCCGGAATCGAGCGGTTCCTGCAGATAATCGGAAGCGCCAGAGACCATCGACTGGCGCATTAGCCGAAGGTTGGCTTCTGTGGAAAACACAACAATTGGCAGATCCGGTAGTCCATCGTTGATTCGTGATAGCGTCTGTATCGGGCGGACCAGGGGTTCTTCGATGCGCATGAGGATGACATCGGGCTTGAGCTGGAACGCCAACGTGAAGGCCTCGACGCCATAGCCAGCGCTCGCGAGAACCTGAAAGCCGAGCATGCTCAGCATCTTCTGGATCTCGGCCGAGCTCTCCCGATCCGGGTCAA
>JBDUAL010000060.1:0-7577 GCA_040004685.1 Anaerolineaceae bacterium
GCAGGCCGGGTAGCCGAAGCTGTAGCGGCTGCCCTGGTACTGCTGCTGGAAGATCTTCTTCACTTCCTTCGCATCTGCACCCGCGATGCCCAACTCCTTGCGCACGCGCTTGTGGAAATACTCCGCAAAGCCCTCGGCGGTCTCGACCGCAAATCCGTGGAAGTGCAGATAGTCGCGGTAATCGTTCGCCTCGAAGAGTTCCTTGGCGAATTCGCTCGCGCGCTGACCCATCGTGACCAGCGTGAAGGCCACCGTGTCGTACTCGCCGCTCTCCGCCGGGCGGAAGAAGTCCGCCACGCAGAGGCGGCGGTCGTGCGGCTGACGAGGGAACTCGAAGCGGATCGGTTCGCCCACCGGCTTCCCGTTCGCAAAGTTCGGCCAAACCAGCAGGTCGTTCTTATCGGCCTGGCAGGGGAAGTAGCCGTAGACTGCAGCTGGTTCTAGCAACTGTTCGGCGATGGCGCGCTCCTGCATGCGGCGAAGGACCGGCCGCACTTCGTTCTCGACGAAGGCGGCGTACTCCGGGTCGCTGCGCTCGCCCTTCTGGTACTGCCACTGGCCGCGAAAAAGCGCCGTCTCGTTGATCCACGGGTAGATGTCGCGCAGCGGGACGCCGCGCACAACCCGGCTGCCCCAGAAGGGTGGCTTCGGGACCGGCGCATCTCGGCGCACACCAGAGACGGCGTACTCCTGATCGATCGGCGTGCTGCCATCACCGCCGATCGGCGAAGTGGCGATGCGCACCTCGTCGTAACCGCTATTAGCGTGGCTACGCGAGGGCGCTTCCAGCCCACCTCGAGTGAGTGCGGGGAGCGGCTCGCCGGCTTTGATAGCAGGCATGATGCGGTCCAGCGTCGCCAGCCCTTCGAACGCGTCCTGGGCGTAATAGACGCTGCCCTTGTAGATATCGCGCAGGTCTTCCTCCACGTAGCGGCGAGTCAGCGCGGCTCCGCCGAGGAGCACGGGAAAGTGGAAGAGCTCCTGGTTGTTCAGCTCCTCCAGGTCTTCGCGCATGACCACCGTGCTCTTCACGAGCAGGCCGGAGAGGCCAATCGCGTCCGCTCCAACCTCGTTGGCCTTGTCGATGATCGCCTGGATCGGCTGCTTGATGCCGATGTTGTACGTCGTGTAGCCGTTGTTCGAAAGGATGATGTCGACGAGGTTCTTGCCGATATCGTGGACATCCCCGCGGACGGTTGCGAGCACCACGCGTCCCTTGCCAGCGCCATCGCTCTTCTCCATGTGCGGCTCAAGGTAGGCGACGGCCGTCTTCATCGTCTCGGCGCTCTGGAGCACGAACGGGAGCTGCATCTTGCCGCTTCCAAACAACTCGCCAACGACGCGCATGCCGTCCAGCAGGTGCTCGTTGATGATCGTCAGCGCGTCCATCTTGCCGAGCGCTTCGTCGAGATCCAGGTCGATGCCGCGGCGGTCGCCGTCAACGATGCGTGACTTCAGCCGCTCCTCCACCGGAAGCAGCGTGCGATCGACCTTCGCCGCCTTCTCCGTGTCCACGCCTTCGAAGAGGGAGAGGAAGTGCGTGAGCGGGTCGTAGCCGTTCTCGCCATTTTCGTCGGCGGCGCGGCGGCGGTCGTAGATCAGGTCGAGGGCGGTGTTCAGCTGCTCCTCGGGGATGCGATTGAGCGGCACGATCTGCTTCGAATTGACGATCGCGGCGTCCAGTCCGTGTTTGATCGCCTCGAACAGGAAGACGGCGTTGAGTACGCGCCGGGCCGCAGGCTTCAGCCCGAACGAAACGTTCGAGACGCCGAGGATCGTGTTCACGGCCGGCAGCTCGGCCTTCAGCTGCTTGATCGCGTTCAGCGTCTCCATCGCGTCGCCCCGCAGGTCTTCCTGGCCGCCGGAGAGCGGAAACGTGAGGCAGTCGAAGAGCAGGTCGCCGGGCTCCATGCCGTGGCGGTTGACCGCGAAGTCGTAGATGCGGCGGGCGATGCGCAGCTTCCACTCCGTAGTGCGCGCCTGGCCGGTCTCATCGATCGTCATGGCGACGGCAGCGGCACCGTGCCGCTTGATCAGCGGCAGCACCCGGCCGATCTTGCGCTCGCCGTCCTCCAGGTTGATCGAGTTGACGATCGCCTTGCCGCCGTAGAGCTTGAGGGCGGTCTCGATAACCGGCGGCTCGGTGCTGTCGAACATCAGCGGGAGCGTGGACTGCGTGCGGAAGGCAGAAACCACGCGCTCCATATCGGGCACGCCGTTGCGGCCCACGTAGTCGACCATTACATCAATGACGTGTGCGCCCTCCGCGGCCTGTTCGCGAGCCAGGCCCACCATACCATCGAGGTCTTCGGCGAGGAGGAGGTCACGAAAGGCGCGTGAGCCGGTGGCGTTCGTCCGTTCGCCAACGACAAGGAAGGAGGTTTCCTGGCGAAGCGGGACGCTGGTGTAGAGCGAAGCAGCGGCAGCCTCGAAGGCGTAACCGGGTTGGGCCGAGGGGCGCACCTCGGCGGCGCGCCGGCCGATCGCCGCGATCGCCTCGTTGAGCGGTCCCAGCTCGGCGATGCTACTGCCGAACTCGTCCACGAAGATCTTCTGGTAGCGAGCGAACTCATCAGGGGTGAGGCGATAGCAGGCCTCGCCGTCCACCAGCTCTGGTAGGCCTGCGTTCGGAGCGATGAACACCGGGCGGCGCGAGTTTTCCGCAAGAAAGCGGACGTGCTCCACCATCTGTTCCGGTCCGGTGGCACAGTTGATGCCGATCACGTCCACCAGGTCCATCGCCTCGAGCGTGGTGAGTGCGCACGCGATATCCGATCCGAGGAGCATCGTGCCAGTGGTTTCGATGGTGACGCTGGCAATCACCGGGATGCGCTGCCCGGTCTCGGCGAAGGCGTCAGCCAGGCCCGCGAGCGCCGCTTTCGTCTGCAGCAGGTCCTGGCAGGTTTCCACCTTCATCACGTCGATACCGCCCTCGAGCAGCCCGAGCGCCTGCTCGCGGTAGCTGTGCACCAGTTCGTCCCAGGTGACGTGCCCCAGCGATGGCAACTTGGTGCCAGGGCCGATCGTGCCAAAGCTGTAGCGCGGCCATTCCGCGGTGGAGAACTCATCACGAACAGCGTTCAACTGGCGGGCGGCGAGGGCGTTGAGCTCGCGCACGCGTTCGGTCAGCCCGTACTCGGCGAACACGATCTCGTTCGAACCGAAGGTGGCGCTGTCCACGGCATCGCAGCCTGCGGCGTAGAAGCTGCGCTGGATCTTGGCGAGGACGTCAGGATCCGAGACGGTGAGGTATTCGTTGCAGCCGTCGAGTCCGCCGTAATCGGGCACGGGGCGCAGGCCCAGGATCGTCGAGCCGATCGGCCCGGCGGTGAACAGCACGTGGTCTCGCAAACGATTAAGGAAAGGATGATTCAGCGGTTGGTAGGTCATGTTGATCCCCCGAAGTGTGAAATCGCGCGGTTAGACGCGACGGCGAATGGGGCGAGGGGGAAGGGCGGTGGCCGTCAGCCCGAAGTGGCCACCGCCGGGCGCATGGCCATTCGGCCCAGGACAGCGGCGGAAGCGGTGACGGCTTGCATATGACGAGTATAGCAGTACGGCGGGCAGGCGGGCTCGAGATGGCCGGGAGAAGCGTCACGAATGGTGGGTTCCCCCGGCCAGCTCACCTTCAAGGCGGCGCTGCACTTCAACTGCCGACACGCCGTGCTGCGCGGCGAGTGACTTCACGTCTTCGAACTCCAGGCTGCGCCGTTCCACGCCAGAGACCGTTGCAACTTTCACGCGCACCGCGCCAAGGCTGCTCGCGAACGTCTCCATGCGGCGTTCCGCCTCGTAACGGCGGTGGTTCGTGACCCGCACTCCGAGGGTGGTCGTCTCGCGCAGAAACAGCGCTGCAAAACGCTCCTCCTCTTCGACCGGGACGAGTGCGCAAAGCTTGCTGGCGGCGCGCCCCTTTTTCATGCCGATCGGCTCTAGCCAGGCGTCCAGCGCACCCTCTTCGAGCAGTCGGTCACGGGCGTGGGCGAGCAGCGACGGCGGCATGTCGTCAATGTTCGCCGCCAGTTCGACCAGTTCCCGCATGGCGAGCATGGCAGGCTTGGCGCCAAGGAAGACGCGCAACGCATTCGGCCGGTTCGGAGGATCGAACGTACCGGCTCCCGCGCCGTGGCCGCTGGTCACGATGGTCATCGGGCCGGGCCGCGCGACGGCGGCGAGAATGGCGGCGCCGGTGGGCGTGACCAGTTCGTGCCCGGCTTCCACGAACCGCAGGGCGAAACCAGCCTCTTGAAGGATGTGCGCCGCAGCCGGACCGGGCGCTGCGGGAATCGGGCCGTGCTCCGTGCGGGCGATCGTGCCCGAGCCGACCGTGACCACCGGACACGCCGCGTCATCCACGCCGAGCAGTTCGAGCGCCCACATCGCACCGACGATGTCGATCATCGCGTCCACCCCCCCGGCTTCGTGAAGGTGGGGTTGGCCCGTCTTGTGGGCCAACCCTTCGCCTCTTTCTAGCCAGTCGACTGCTGCGAGCGAGCGCTCGGCAACGCGCGCTGGGAGGCTGGAAGCGCCGATCATCGCCCGCATCTGCGGCGGTTGGTAGCGCTCCTCGGCTTCGATTTCGACGCGTAGGTAGCTGGCCCGGAGGCCTCCACGGGTGACCGCTTCGGTCGATAGTGCGAAAGGCGGCAGACCCAGGCCCTGGAGCCCCTCGCAGATGCGATCGAGGGGCGCGCCGGCGTCGACCAGCGCGGCGATCGTCATGTCCCCGGCGATCCCCGAGAAGCAATCGAACACGAGGCTGGTCACTGGCGCGGGCCCAGGGCGAGCGTGTTGATGGTAGCCGCGAGGTAGCCCGCGCCGAAGCCGTTATCGATGTTCACGACGCTGACTCCGGTGGCGCAACTGTTTAGCATACCCAGCAGCGCCGCAAGGCCGCCATACGAAGCGCCGTAGCCAACCGAGGTGGGCACCGCGATCACCGGATTCTGCACCAGCCCGCCAATGACGCTCGGCAGCGCACCCTCCATCCCCGCGACCACGACGAGCGCCTTCGCCTCCCGCAAGGCATCCATCCGCCCGGCGAGGCGGTGCAGTCCGGCCACACCGACATCGAAGTGGCGTTGCACGCGCGCGCCCATCATCTCCGCGGTGATCGCGGCCTCTTCCGCCACCGGAATATCGGAAGTGCCCGCCGTAACAATGGCGACGTTGCCCGCGCGTTGCCGCGGGGAAGGGTCGCACCAGGCGAGTCGCGCGTCTTCGTTGTGCTGGACGCCGGGGATAGCCGCGCGAAGAGCAACCAGGTGCTCCGCCTCAACGCGGGTGACAAGCAGTCGCCCGGCGCGCGCGAAAATCTCCTGGGAGATGCGCGCAACCTGGCGCGGCGTCTTGCCCATGGCGAGGACGACCTCCGGGAGGCCGTCTCGCAGCGCGCGGTGGTTATCAACGTTGGCGAAGCCGAGATCCGTGAAGGGCGCCGATTCGAGCTGGCGCGCCGCCTCGTCCGGCGCCACCAAACCACCGGCCACCTGGCGGAGAAGGGTTCGCAGCGAATCCTGATCCATCACGTTCAGTCTAGAGCAGCGACGAGGGATGAGCCGGTTGATTCGCGTTCAATCGCGGGCGAGGGCGGGGGCAACGGCACGAAAGGGACGCGGGCCTGGCGGCGCGGTGGGCTTGGGGGTGGCAGGTGGCTGGGGGGTTGGCGACGGAGTCGCTGGTTCACCATCGATGATCGAATCGATTGTGCAGCCCATCACCGCGCACCCCGCGCGCAGGTCATCGAGCAATTCGCGGTCTATGCGTGAACCGCTGTTGTCACCCGTGCCGCCCGACCCCTGGGTGTGGATGCCAACTACGTAGCCCAAAGTCCGGCCCGGGCTAAGCGACCAGATGGCAGAGCCGCTCTGTCCGGCCGAGGTGTCGATATCGTAGAAGAGTCGGTACGCTTCCACCGCGGTAAACGCTCGGCGCGCTTGCCCCCACATCGTTTGCGCCGGCTTATCCACGGGGTAACCAACGATCGCCGGCGTAAACTCCGGGTCACGCAGCGCGGCGGTGGGCAGCACGGCGACAGCCAGCCACGAGGTATCAAGCGTGAGGCGAACGTCCGGCAGGCGGATGAGACCCCAGTCGAAATCGATCGAGCCACCGGTCTCGAGGAAGCCATCTGGCACCCACCAATCGGTGGCAAACTCCGAGCCGAACGGTTCGAAGGCCTCCTCCTTCGCCGGGATGACGCGGATGCGCTTCGCGTTCCACGTCCCCCGTGTGTTATCCCACAGGCAGTGGCCCGCGGTGAGCAGCGCGTCCGGGCCTACGAAAGTGCCGCTGCACACGGCGAACACTTCGTTCGCATCGTTGAAAAGTTCCAGGTAGGCGATAGCGCTGAACGGAAAGACCGTGGTATCCGGGATCTGGATGCGCTCGTCCTCACCGATGACGCTGGCTGCGCTTGCGACGGCGGGGCGCGGGACGCCGACCGGCGGGAACCAGCCCTCGTTCGGCGTGGCATCGTGGTACGAACGGCCAGCTGGGGTGTCCGGAAGGGCGGTGGCTCGCGAACTCACTGTTGCGATAGCCATGCCCGCCGTCAGCAAAACGGCTAAAAGCGGGAGGGCGAAGCGCGGACGGGCGGGACAGCGGGGCATAGCTCCTTGAGAATCGACCGAAATCGCCAACGGCGGAGAGAGTTCAGTGCTCAGTTAGCCGGACTCCCTCAGAGCAGCACCATGTTGTCGCGGTGGATAACCTCGTCGCCATAGGCGTAGCCCAGCGTGTCTGCGATGCGCTCGCTGTGCAGACCGCGGATGCGCCCCAGTTCGTCGCTGCTGTAGTTCGTCGAACCAACTGCCACGCGGCCACCCTGGGGATCGTGAATCTCGACCGTTTCGCCACGGTCGAACGAACCGTGGATTGCCGCGATCCCCGCCGGCAGCAGACTTCGGCCGTGAGCGCGCAGAGCTGCCGCGGCTCCAGCATCGACGACGATGTGCCCTCCGCGGTTGATGTTGCCCAGGATCCAGCGTTTGCGGCTTTCAAGGCGGTCCGCGCCAGATGGGAAATAGGTGCCCCTGT
The DNA here is from genome assembly GCA_040004685.1 of Anaerolineaceae bacterium. GTDB lineage: Bacteria > Chloroflexota > Dehalococcoidia > Tepidiformales > Tepidiformaceae > PNKC01. The sequence goes on from JBDUAL010000060.1 coordinate 7,039, forward strand.
CCTCCCCGGCGGCTGCGGCCACCAGCGCATCCGGCGCATCCCCGTTCGTGACGATCACGTCGACGCCCGCCTGGGTGGCGATCTGGGCCGCGCGCAACTTCGTCACCATGCCGCCTGTGCCCTCGCCGCGAGCGCCGCCCGCCGTCGCCTCAACTTCGGCGTCAATCCGTTCGACCCGGCTAATCAGCTTCGCTGCCGCGTGTGTCCGGGGGTCCGAATCATAGAGGCCGTCGACGTCGGTGAGCATCACGAGTAAATCTGCGTCGATCAGGTTGGCCACGTACGCCGAAAGGCTGTCATTTTCGCCGATGCGAGTGGCGAGCACGGCGTCGAGGGCCACGGCATCGTTTTCGTTGACGATCGGCACGGCTCCGGATTCCAGGAGGTCGCGGAGCGTGTTGCGTGCATTCAGATAGCCGAGCCGGTCCGAGAGATCACGCCGCGTGAGGAGCACCTGCGCGACAACCGTATCGTGCCAATCGAACAGTTCGTCCCAGCTCTGCATGAGGTGGCTCTGGCCGACGCTGGCGTAGGCCTGG
>JBDUAL010000061.1:0-7570 GCA_040004685.1 Anaerolineaceae bacterium
CAACAGTTTTCGATTGTATGGACGAACTTTCAGCGTTTAATTTTGCGCCGCCCGTTGTTGCCGCGCCTGAGGGGTATTTCTGTTGCGCTCTCGATTTACTGGTCTCTGGCACCACCCGGACTTTGTCCGGCTGTGGGCCGGGGAAACGATCTCCATCTTCGGCTCGCTTATTGGCGGGCTCGCGCTGTCGTTCACCGCCATCCTCTGGCTGGACGCGAACCCACTCCAAATCAGCATTCTCGCGGGGGCGCAGTTGGTTCCCGGCTTCGTGGTGGGGCTGGTCGCGGGCGTGTGGGTGGACCGCCTGAAGCGGCGCCCAATCATGATCGTGGCCGATATCGGGCGGTTCGTGGCGCTCGCAACCATTCCCGTTGCGGCACTGTTCGACGTCCTGACCATCTGGCATCTGTACGCAGTAGCGCTGACGGCGAGCACGCTGACCGTCTTCTTCGATGTTGCCTACCAGTCCTATCTGCCGACGCTGGTGGCGCGTGAGGAACTGGTCGAAGGCAACGCCAAGCTGACGGCGAGCGCCTCTGTGGCGGAAGTTGGGAGCTTCAGCCTGAGCGGCTGGCTGGTGCAACTCCTCTCTGGTCCGGGCGCGATCCTGATAGACGCGGTCTCGTTCCTCGGCTCGGCGTTCTTCGTCTGGCGAATCCGGACCGAGGAGCCACCGCCGGCGCCGGAGCACGAACGCGCCGGAGTCTGGCGCGAGGCGAAGGCGGGGCTCGGCTTCGTCCTGTGCGAACCAGTGGTGCGATCGCTGGCTTTCGCGAACGCATTTTCAGTGTGCGGCAGAGGGATCCTCGGTGTCGTCTTCCTCCTCTACCTGAACAAGGAAGTGGGCTTCGAACCGGGGGTGCTGGGAATGATCTTCGCAGTCGGCGGGGTGACGTCGCTTGCGGGGAGCTTTATGGCGGGACGGGCGGATCTGTTTGGGGGGATCGGGCCGGCGATGGTCCTGGCGGCGGCCGTCCGCGCGCTGGGCATGTTGTTCATGCCGCTCGCCTCCAGCGTTTCGTTGGTCGGGGCAGGTCTGCTGGTGGCGAACCAGTGCGTGACCGACCCCGCCTGGGCGTTCTACGACATCAACGACGTGAGCCTCCGGCAGGCGGTGACGCCACACGAGGTGCAGGGGCGGATGTTCGCCAGTTGCCGATTCATCGAGTTCGGGGCGATGCTTTTGGGGACGGCGATCGGCGGCTTGCTGGGCGAGTTCATCGGTCTCCGGGAGACGCTGTTCGTGGCAGTGGGGCTGAGCGGCGTGTCCGCGGTCTGGCTGGGGTTCTCGCCCGTGGCGAAACTGACGGGGATGCCGGAGGCGGAGGCAGTGAACGTTGGCTAGCGTCGCGGGGCGCGCTACTCCACGGCGAAGAAGCCGAAGAGTTCGGGATACTTCTTCAGGCTTGCGCCGCCATCAATGTAGAGCGTCTGGCCGGTCATTAGGGACGAGGCATCCGAAGCAAGATAGAGAGCGAGTTGGGCGATGTCTTCGGGCTCGCCCACGCGGCCCATCGGCGCTTCCTGCACGAAAGCTGCCTCCAGTCCCGGCACTGCGGTCATGCCTTCCGTGAGGGGCGTGTGGATGAGGCCGGGGCCAATCGCGTTGACGCGAATCTTGCGTCGCCCCAGTTCCAGCGCGGCGACCTTCGTGAGCATCGCGACACCCGCCTTAGCCGAGCAATAAGCCGCGAAGCCCTCGGTCGCCTGGGTGGCGTTGAGGCTGGCGATGTTGATGATGCTGCCGCCCTGGTCTTGCGCGATCAGCTGCTTCGCTTCGTGCTTGATGCAGAGGAACACGCCGGTGAGCGAGATGCCGATGACGCGGTCCCAGTCTGCGAGCGCATAATCCTGGATCGGTGAGAAGCCGCCGACACCGGCGTTGTTCACGGCGATATCGAGCCGCCCGAAGCGTCGCACAGACTGTGCGACCATCTTTTCGACCGCTGCTTCATCGCGAACATCAACGGTCGCGCCATCGACGTAGTTGTGGCCGAGCTGGCCGATCAGCGAGCCGATGCCATCGGCGTTGAGGTCGGCGATGATGACGCGCGCACCCTCTTCGACGAAGACTTCGACCGTGCGCTTGCCGATTCCAGACGCGCCGCCGGTCACGATTGCGACCTTGCCTTCAAGCTTCCCCACTGCGCCTCCTTGCTGGCCGCCTGGCGGATCAGAGGTTAGCGCGGAAGAAGGCGAGCGTTTTCGCCCACGCTTCGGCCGCGGCGTTCGGGTTGTACTGCGGCTCGGGGTGTTCATCGTTGAAGAAGGCGTGTTCGGTGCCAGGATAGGTGATGAATTCGTGCGTGATGCCGCGCGCCGCCAGCTCTTTCTCGTAGACGGGGACGTTGGGGTTCACGAAGTCGTCGTGTTCGGCGAAGATGCCGAGCACAGGCGCTTTCAGGCCGTCCCAGTTGTACTGCACCGCCGGGTGGCCGCCGTAGAAATCAACGCAGGCGGCAACGTCTCCGCCGCTGTTGCAGGCCGAAAACAGACTAAGGGCGCCGCCCATGCAGAAGCCGATGGTGCCGACCGGGCCGCCGCTGATGCCCTTGAGGTAGGTGACCGCACCCTTCAGATCCTTTTCTGCCTGGGCGATGTTGAGCGCCATGAACAGCTTACCCGCTTCGTCCGGCTCATCGGTCACCTGGCCGTGGTACATGTCCGGCGCGAGGGCGACGAAGCCTTCGTCGGCGAAACGATCGGCGATCTGCTTCATGTTGGAGTTCAGGCCCCACCACTCCTGAATGACGATCACGCCTTTGCTGCTGCCGCCGGCAAGTTTGGCGAGGTAGCCCGAGGCTGTGCCGCCATTGGATGCGAAGCTAACGGTTTCGCCCATGTTGAATCTCCTTTGGGGGCAGCGGTCGCCCTTCTTGTTGCCGCCGTAGCGTACCCGGTGGGGGGTGCGCGTCAAGCCGCTAGCGGTGCGCCGCGGAGGCGATAGCGGTCACCCCGGACGCAACGTCCGCGAGGAAGGCTCGCACCTGGCGATCGTCGCGGAGGATCACGGCGCGCTTGCCCTGCCGGTGGGCGTTTGCCATCATTCCGAGGGCGTCAGGGCGGCGGGTAGCCGGGTAGTGCCACAGCCACTTGAGGAATGCCCAGTCGATCTTCTCTTCGCAGCCCTCCGCCATATCGGGGCGGGATCGCCCGCGATCGCGATGCTGGTAGCGGCGCTTGAGGACGCGCCAAATGTAGGTGTGGCGTTCGAAGTCCAGGTAGATAACGGTATCTGCGCGGTCGAGTCGAGGCTGCATGGTGCCGCCGAAGTTGCCATCGATGATCCAGCGATCGCGATTAGCAAGTTGCTCGACGCGGGCGGGCCACTCGCTTTCAGGGGTGGGAACCCATCCAGGGCGCCAGTATTCGGTGTCCAGGTGAACAACCGGCAGGCCGGTGAGCGTGCCCAGTTGGCGGGCGAGAGTCGATTTGCCCGCGCCGCCGGGGCCGATAATCGCTACTCGTTCCACTGGCCCAGTCTCCCTCACGGCCAAACCAGGGGCAATTCAAGTGGGGTTTCCAGTTCTGCCGCTGCTCGAAGGCGCGAGAGAAGGGCGCGAATTCGCTTGTGAGCCCGTCCCGCTGCATGGGAAGCTATGCGCGTTCAGCATCCCGTACGATGGGCCGGGGGAGGTACGACCGTGAAGATGCAGTCGGTTCTGGCCGCCAAGGGGCCACGGTTAGTGACGGTTAGCCCGGAGACGCCAATTGGCGACGCCTTGAAGCTGCTCGCCGAGCACAACATCGGTGCGCTGATCGCTGTCGATGGCGGCCGTGTGCCCGTTGGCATTCTCTCTGAGCGCGACATCATTCGCAGCCTTGCGGCGGGACCGGCGCCGACGGGTAGGACGGTCGGCGACTTGATGACGAGGGACGTTGTCACTGGTTCTCCGGAGGACGACATCGAAGCCGTTCTGCAGACAATGACCTCGCGGCACTTCCGGCACCTGCCGATCATTGATGAGGGAGTGCTCGTTGGGGTGGTCTCACTGGGCGATTTGGTGAAGGCGCTACTGAATGACTACCGTGGTGCGGTCGATACACTCGAGACGCGGCTGATGACGTCCTGACGGGCGTCGCTGGATTCGAACGACGGTGGGAGAACGCTCCCTCGGAACGCGAGAGGCGAATGGCTAATCCGGGCACGGCTGACGAGCCACTGCGTGTCGCGATCGTGGGCGCTGGCCCATCTGCCTTTTACGCCGCGGATCACCTCCTGAAGCAGCCCGGGCTGAACGTGGAGGTGGACATGTTCGACCGCCTGCCGACGCCTTACGGCCTGGTTCGTTTCGGTGTGGCGCCGGACCACCAGAAGATCAAGACGGTCACTCGCAGCTTCGCCGAGACCGCCGCAAGCCCCCACTTTCGCTTCTACGGCGCCGTGGAGTTTGGTCGCGATATCACGCTCGACGAGATTCGCGCGCACTATCACCAGGTTCTGTTCGCCACGGGCGCGCAGACCGACCGTCGTATGGGGATCCCGGGCGAGGACCTTCACGGCAGCCATCCTGCCACCAGCTTTGTCGCCTGGTACAATGGCCACCCGGACTACCGTGATTGCCAGTTTGACCTTTCGCACGAGCGGGCGGTGGTGGTAGGGGTTGGGAACGTGGCGATCGATGTCGCGCGCATCCTCTGCCTAACACCCGGCGAGCTGATGGCGAGCGACATGGCCCCGCACGCCGTGGAAGCGCTTTCCGTGAGCCGTATCCGCGAGGTCCATGTTCTTGGGCGGCGCGGACCCGCACAGGCTGCTTTCACTACGCCCGAGATCAAGGAGTTCGGCGCGCTGAGCGACGTGGATGTGATCGTGCGCCCGGAGGAGGCTGCGCTCGACCCGCTGAGCCGAGCGTTTGTGGACGGCGCAAGCGATCGCCCTCTGAGCCGCAAGATCGAACTGATCCAGGCGTACGCCGCACAGAAACCCGCCGGTCATTCCAGGCGAGTCTTCTTCCGCTTCCTCGTCTCCCCGGTGGAACTTCTAGATGATGGCGCGGGGTCGGTCGGTGGTGTTCGTGTTGTACGCAATGTGCTCAAGGTTTCCGGGAGCGGCTCGCTGGCCGCCGAGCCGACAGAAGAGTTCGAAACGATCGCTGCGGGGCTTGTGCTTCGATCGGTGGGATATCGCGGCGTCGCCCTTCCGGACGTGCCGTTCCACGATCGCTGGGGGGTCATCCTGAACGAACGCGGACGCGTGCTCGACCCAGATTCCCAGACGGCGATCGCCGGCGAGTACGTGACGGGCTGGATCAAGCGCGGGCCCTCCGGCGTGATCGGCACGAACAAACCGGATTCCGTCGAGACCGTGACGGCGATGCTGGAAGACGCGGGGGCCGGGCGCACTTTCGTACCTGCCGCGCCCGAGGTGGAAGCGGCTGAGACCCTCGTTCGAACCCGCCAGCCCCGTTGCATCACCTTCGAAGATTGGCGACGGCTGGACGCTCTCGAACTGGAGGCCGGTGAGCGCTGCGGACGGCCGCGCGTGAAGTTCACGTCCGTCGATGAGATGTTGGCTGCGCTGGGGCGCTGAGGGCGGGCTGCCCCCGATCGGGCGCTACCGGGCGTGGAAGATCGCGCTGAGCGGCCCAGCAGGCACGCTTACCCGGAGGGCGCGGGGGGCGATGGAGAAGGCCATGGGCGTCTCACCCGCGTAGTCGCCATCGAGCTGGACGGCGAGGCCAGGGGTCTCCACGCGTACCTCAGCGGTGCGGTATTGGATGATGTGGCGGTCATCGTGGGCGCGGCTTAGGGCCACGCGTGCTCCGAGCCGCAAGCAATCGGCGAGCGTGGGCGGACACAGCGCAACCAGGTCGAGCAGCCCATCATCAATGGTGGCGTCAGGCGTCAGCTGGACCCGCCCACCGTAGAGCCGCGTATTGCCGAGCACCATCCAGGCTAGCGGCTCTTGGAACCGCTCACCGCCGCTGCGCCAGGTGACAACGCGAGTGCGAAGGCGCGGAGCCATCCACGCGGCCTGCACCACATAAGCAATGTCGCCGAGCACGCGTTTGACGCGGATTGAGACGTGGTGGGCGATCTGTGCGTCCCAGCCGATGCCGGCCATCAGCAGGAAGCAGCGTCCGTCCGCGAGGCCCAGGTCGATTGAAACGATCTGTCCGCTGATGTGGGCATCAAGCGCGGCCCGCAAGCGCTTCGGGATGCCGGCCTCGGTTGCCCAGATGTTTACGGTGCCAGCCGGGATAGCGGCGAGGGCGGTCGGTGAATCGCGCAGTCCGAGGGCGACGTCACGGACGGTGCCGTCGCCGCCGACGGTGAACAGCAGGTCATCGCCGCGATCAGCGGATTCACGGGCGGCGCGGCTCGCGTCGGCAGGGGATGAGGGCACCACGAGGCGAGTGGAAATGCCGTGTATCGAGAGGTAGCGAAGGACCCGCCCGCCGTCGAACGTCTCGCCGACGCCGCGCGCCGCGGGATTGACCAACAAGGTGGCGACGCGGCTCGTGGTGTTTGCGGGCACTCTGCCGCGAAACGTACCATAGGCATCACACCCTCGTCCCCGGAGCATCGAATGATTCCACTCAAGAGAATCGATCACGTCAGCATGGCCGCGCCCAGTTGGAAGGCGCAGTCGGACAAACTCGAACTGCTGCTCGGTTTCAAGTTCCTGCACAGTTTCGAAGCCGGCCCGCGCTCCGATTTCAGCGGTTCTGTCAGCCAGGTGCGCGGGACGGAGATCGAGTTCGAAGTGATCGCTCCCGCCGGCCCAAAAAGCTTCGTCCAAAAGTTCCTCGATGAGAGTGGGCCCGGACTGCACCACATCACGGCGGAAGTGGACGACATCGAAGCGACCGCGGCGGCCCTGAAAGATATGGGCATCACGCCGTTCGGAGGAATCACCGACGATGGCATGTGGAAACTCACCTACATTCACCCGAAGGACAGCAGCGGCATCCTCTGGCAGCTGTTCGTGCCGTACAAGTTCCCGGATCCAGTTGATCGAAACGCTGGTGGCGGCGTGGTCAACCTGCTGCGAGTCGACCACGTCTCGCTTGCCGTGAAGGACCTCTCGAAGCAGGTTGAGTGGCAGACGAAAGTCTTCGGCATGCAGGAGATCAACCGCTGGACGGAGGAGGGCGAAGCCTACATGGGCTCGAACATGAGCATCCCCGGAAGCCTGCTGAAGCTCGAAATCATCCAGCCCACGCGGCCTGACAGCTTCGTCCAGAAGTTCATCGACGCCCGTCGCCAGGGGATGCACCACATCTGCTGCGAAGTCGCATCGGTCGAAGAAGCAGCCGCCTCCCTGCGAGAGGCCGGCATCGAACCCTTCGGCGGGGTCATCAAAGGCGACTGGAAAACGCACACCTTCATCCACCCGCGGGACAGCGGCGGCGTTCTCTTCCAGCTTTTCGAAGAGCCGAAGTAAGGGGCGCGAATCAGTACCACGCACGTCAGTAAGTGGTGGGATGCCCAGCCGCTGCAAGACTTCAGGCGCCGCCCTCACCTAGAGTCAGTAGCGCGCACGTCAGTAAGCGCCGCGCTGCCTCTCGCCAGAAGCCCGAGTCCAGTTTCCTCCCTTGCTCTCGCTGGCGGCCGGTCTCGCTCT
>JBDUAL010000062.1:0-7568 GCA_040004685.1 Anaerolineaceae bacterium
GGCGATCGGCTGGGCATCCGAACCGCGCGGGGCGGTGACCTCCGTGAAGTTCGATTCGTCGATCACAATTTTCTTCACCGGCGAATAGACCGAGACGCGTCCGTCGACCAGTTGCAGGAAGTCGCGGTCGGTCGAGGCGATTCGCACCCTCGGTTCCGGCGCCTGTGCCACAACTGCCGCTATGAGGTCGTCCGCCTCAGTGTTGATCCCTCGCACTATTTCGATGGGAAGCGCACGAGCGGCCTCGACAAACAGCTCGATGCCTTTGAGGACGAAAGGTTCGTTCTCCATAAAGCTGGGATTGCCTTCGCGCCCGGTCTGGTACGGCGGGTAGATCTGCCGACGCCGCAGCGGCCGACCCTCATCGAAGCAGACGACGAGGCGTGACGTCCGGTGGTCGGAATCGAAAGCGAACCCAGCCTGTGCGGATTGGCCGGGTCGGCCGAGAGCGGGCGGCTCGCCGTTGCGGATGGCGAAGCCCAACACGCTTTGCGTGAGACCGAGCAGGGCCGCGCGGATGTTCTCTTCAGGGGTTTCAGCCCCCATCGCCCGCCTTAGTGCGTGAAAGCCCGCCCAGGCGAGGTTGTTTCCATCAGCGACCAGCAGCATCGCTGCATGTTGGCGTACCTTGGAGCGGAACGAAAGCCGTCGTCCTGGCTTAGCGAGCGGAAGCGGCATCCAGGAGCACTACGTACACCCATGGGTGCTTTAGCCAGCGGTCGGTTTCCGAATAGCGGAGCGTACCGCCGACCAGTGCAGCCCGGTGGAGCCGGTCCGTGTATTCGCGCATAGGCAGCCCGCTTGCGCGAGGGGGCTGCCGGAGGACTGCGTACGGGCTGAGCGCCAACGCACGGTCGACGAGCTTATCGATCTCTGAAGTGTCTCCGAGACCGATTCGTGCTGCGACCAGCCCAAGCGCTTCGGTACTCGAGAGTCCGAAGCGCTCGTCGAAGTCTTCGTAAGCCGCTTTAGCCTTCGTGAGCGCGTCCTCGTTGGGAGCCACTCCCGCGGCAAGCCAGTCCTCAGCCTCGTGGCGGGCGTAGGAGCGTTCGAACGGCAGAAGACTGCCCGCATTCGCGTAAGTTTCTGCGCCCCGGACAAATTCGCCGCGGGCGTGCGCCTCCCAGCCATCGTCCGCTCTACGATCAGCGATTGGCAACAGGACTGCGATACCAACCAGGCATGCTGCTCCGGGCGCCACCATCACTAGTCTCAGCGGCACACGAATCGTTCGGTCGGTTGTCGCGGTGGTTGGTTCTGCGCGTCCCGCAAGTGTCCCCAGGACCACGAAGAAAATGGCGTGGGCGGCGAGCGACACAGGATTCAACATCGTGAGAGCAAGGTAGCCGACAATCGCTGCGGCGATGAACGGAGCCTGCTCGTCGTCGCGCTTTCTACGGACTAGGCGAAACGATACGAGGGCCACTGTCACCAAGAGTCCTACCAACGTAGCCAGCGCCGGCAAACCCTGGTTTGCGGCCACATCAAGAAGCAGATTGTGGCTGCTCTGCACCGTCAGGTCGTATTCGTGGAACGCGCCGCCCAGGTCGTCCGGGCGATGCTTCGAAAACTCGAGGTAGAGTGAATCAGGCCCAGATCCCAGCAAGGGGGACGCAGCGATCACCGGCAATGTCCCCTCCCAAAGGGCAACGCGCGTAATCCCGTCGTTGTCGGAACCTTCGAGTCCGGTGTGCACCCGCGAGGCAGTCCCCGAGACGCCACCGGCGCCCAGGCTCAGGACAACGCCGAGCGCGAGCCCGGTGGCCGCGATTAAGCCATTCTTCGCCCAGATGCTCCTTCGTATCCCGAGAGCCAGGCTCGCGGCGGGATAGACGAGCGCCACGAGGGCCAGGGCGATCAGCCCGCTACGGCTTTCCGACTGGAGGACTATGAAGCAAACAGCCGCTGCTAACGGCAAGGTTGTGGCGCGCCAGCGCCCCTTCCATGCCGCGGCCACGCCGCAGAAGGCAAGCGCCAGCACCGCGTAAGCCGCCAGTTCGTTCGCGTTGCCAATCGTGCCGAACGCCTGAACCGAAGTATCTACCCACCACTCGAACGGGTCCGCGTTCAACGATTGGAACGCTGTGTAGACGAAGGCCGGGGCGATTCCCAAAGCTCCTGCCCAGGCCATCCATCTCACGTCTCCACTCCTGGCCAGGTTCACCGCTCCAAGGAACAGCGCGATGTAGGCCACCTGCGTCAGAAGGCCCTGGCGGTACTGGTAGTACCCCAGGATGCTTCCGCGCCGATCCACTGCTGCAGCGAAGCTGAGCACCGCTAGTAGCGTCCATACCACGATCATCCAGCGGATTACTGGCTGGCGCGGGAGGAAGCTGCCTTCGAGGGCGAACCCGATGAGGATGCTCGCGCTCGCGAAAAGCAGCGTCGCTTGCTTTGGCAGAGTGAAATCGTCGTACAGCCGGGGGTCGAAGATGGCCGGAGTGATTGCCAGCGCAATCAGTACGCCGAACGCAATGAATGCCTTGCCGGGCGTTCTCCGCAACTCGGTTAGTAACGCAGCCGGACTTCGCCTCACGCTTCGATCGTAGGCCTGCCCCTGCGAACGCACAAAGCGCGAGGCCGGTGTGGTCAACACAAAACGAGGGGGATGCTCACTGTCTCAGGCGGTCGCGAGACGATACGATGCTTGAGTGACAGACTCATCCAGCGGCATAGCGGTGCTCGGGTCAACCGGTTCGGTCGGCCAGCAATCGTTGGACGTTATTCGCCGGGCGCCGGAGTTTTTCCGCGTAGTGGCGCTGGCCGCCGGTTACAATTGTGACGAACTGGCGAAGCAGGTAATCGAGTTTCGTCCCCTCTACGTTTGTGCTGAACGTCGAACCCAGGCCCTGAACGACGCGATCGCTCAGGTTAATGCGGCGTTCGTCCCGATGGAGGAGATGGCGGCGGCCCCTGAGATGGATCTGCTGCTCGTGAGCACGGCTGGTGCGGCGGGCCTGGCGCCAACGTTGAGGGCGCTTGAAGCGGGCCGACCGGTCGCGATCGCGAACAAGGAGGTGCTCGTGATGGCCGGCAACCTCGTCCGCAGGGCGATGCTGAGCGGAGGTGGCGAGCTGCGACCGGTTGATAGCGAGCATTCGGCGATCTGGCAGTGTCTTTGGGGCGAAGAAGGCCACGAGATCCGGCGGATTCTCTTGACGGCAAGCGGAGGAGCGTTCCGGGATTTCGACGACCAACAGCTTTCATCGGTCACCGCTGAACAGGCGCTTAACCACCCTACGTGGAAAATGGGTCGCAAGATCACCGTGGATAGCGCCTCCCTGATGAACAAAGGGATGGAGACGATCGAGGCGACCTGGCTCTTCGATGTGCCTATGGCGAAGGTGGAAGTGGTTCTGCATCGCGAGTCGATCGTCCATTCGCTTGTGGAGTTCAGCGATGGGAGCGTGAAGGCACAGCTGGGTGTACCGGATATGAGACTACCAATTCAGCTGGCGCTGGCCTATCCCAATCGCATGGCCACCCCTCCCGCACCCTTGCTCGATCTTGCGGCCATCGGAACGCTGCACTTTGGCCGGCCAGACATGGCACGCTTTCCCTGCCTTCGATTGGCGATGGAAGCGGGGAATCGCGGGGGAACCTACCCAGCAGTGATGGCCGCAGCCGATGAAGTGGCCGTTGAGCGCTTCCTGGGCGGCGAAATCGGATTCATCGACATCCCGGGGGTGATCGAATCAGCGCTGGAACAGCACTCATCGACCTCTGATCCCAGCCTTGAGGCGGTTCTTGCGGCCGACGCTGAAGGCCGGCGTAACGGCCGAAGCACACTTATTGGAGCAGCCGTTTGATCTTCCTTGCTTTTGATCCGACCGCCATCCTGCGGGCAGCAGTGCCGTTCCTTGGATTGTTGTTGGTGCTGGTGGTACTGCACGAATTCGGGCACTTCCTCGCGGCTAAGGCATTCGGCATCAAGGTGCTGGAGTTCGGAATCGGCTTTCCACCGAAGGCGATGACTTACTTCCGCAGGGGCGACACGGAATACACATTGAACTGGCTGCCGATCGGCGGATTCGTCCGCCTCCTAGGTGAAGAGGATCCCACAGACCCCCGTTCGCTGGCCGCGGCGCCGCGTTGGAAGCGGCTGACGGTGATGTTCGCGGGCGTATTCATGAACCTGATCCTTGCCGTTCTGTTGCTCGCGGTCGGGTTCATGGTGCCTCGGGAGCGTTCGCTGGCGGGTGCGCAGGTTGGTGAAGTTGCTGTCGGCTCGCCGGCGGCCAACGCTAAGATCAGTGGTGAGATGCGCGACGGCTCGACGCCTTTGCAGGGTCTCCAGCCTGGTGACCGCGTACTTGAAGTGGCTGGCCGTGAGGTGAAGAACACCAACGAATTGATCTACGCGAACCGGTTGAACCTGGGCCAAACCCAGACCTGGGTGATTTCACGGGCCGGGTCGACGCTTACCGCCGACGTGTTCGCTCGTTGGCACCCGCCGAAAGGGCAAGGGCCGACGGGCATTCGGATTTCCGCGCCCTCGCGCTGCATCGAGTTCGACGACGCCGGAACCTGCACCCGGTCGGAACTGTTGTTCCCGTTCACGGAGTCCGTTTCGTACTACCCTTGGGAGGCTTTTCCGAAGGCGATAGGGTCGCTTTGGGACACGGTCATCCTTACGAAGAATGAGATCCAGTCGCGGATCGGTGGAAACAGCGGCTCACCTTCGGGCGAAGATCAACCCACGTTCACGGGGCCGGTTGGCATCGCGACCACAACCGGCGATCTGATTGCACAGGAGGGTTGGCGCCCGCTAATCGAGTTTGCGGCGTTGCTCAGCTTGAACCTCGCGATTTTCAATGCGCTGCCATTGCCCATGCTTGACGGCGGACGCATGTTCTTCGTATTCGTGGAGATACTGCGCGGCGGTCGTCGCGTGGCGCCTGAAAAGGAAGCGTTGGTTCACCTCGCCGGCTTTGCATTGCTCATGGCCGGGGTCCTCGTGGTCACTTATTTCGATATCGCCCGGCTTGTGAGCTAAGGCTCGAAGGTGCTGTTCGAATTCATCTTCGTTGGCCTATTCGTGGTTGCCTGGTTGATCTGTGGCTTCGTCCCCTGGCTTGCGTTGTCCGTCTTCACTCGCGGTCACGCGGGACTTGTCAACCTGCCGCTCAGCCTCTTCGCCGCGGTGGTGGCTGGACTTGCGATTCCGGTGCTTGGACTGACGGGCGAGTCGGGAATTTGGCTCAGCGTGGTGGCGGCATTGGCTGTGCCGTCGCTCTTGTTGGGCCTTCGGCGATTGAGCCTCCAACACTCCACCTCCACGCCTCGCATCCAACAAGAACGGTAGACCAGATGAAACCACTCGCGCTCTCAACCATGTACGCCCAACAGGAACGGTTCGCTGACGGTGCTGACTTCGCACGGTACGCCGCCGAAGCCGGGTATGACGGCATCGAGATTTCTCACTCGACACGCGAAGACAAGCTGCAACAGATTCTTGACTCGGGCATCTTGCCGGTCACCTCCGTGCACCAGCCTGCCCCGTGGGTTCGTCACAACGACGGCCGCGGTAATTCCCACTGTAACCTCGCTTCCACTGACGAAGCCGAGCGGCGGGCGGCTGTTGGCCACGCCTCGAACAGCATCAATTGGGCTGCACACATTGGAGTTAATCGGCTCGTCGTTCATTTGGGGCAGGTCACCGACGTCGCGGAGCAGTTCCAAGAGGAGTTGGAAATGCGTCGGCTGTTTGACGCTGGACGCCACGGCGAACCGCGGTTCGCCGAACTTCGTGAAGTAGTGATGGCTCGCCGTCGCGATGAGCGCGAACCGTACCTCGAACGTGCTCGCGCCTCATTGCTCGAACTCGTGCGTGCCGCGGAACGCCATGGAATCGCGATAGGGCTGGAGAACCGCTACCACTATCATGAGATTCCGCTCGTCGACGAGTACGAAGCGCTGCTGGACGGATTCAATCTGGAGCAGGCCGGTTATTGGCACGATGTTGGTCACGCCGAAGTCCTGCATCGTCTCGGATTCGTCGAGCGCCGAACGTGGTTGGACGCGCATAGTAAGCGCTGCATTGGTGCGCATCTCCACGACGTCATGGGAATTGGCGACCACCGCGCCCCGGGCGATGGCGACGTGTCGTGGGACTACGTGGTTGCCGGTGTTGGCAACCTTCCGCGATATACGTTGGAGATTAACCAACACCAGCCGGACGAACGAGTATCCGGAGCACCGGCGTTTCTCAAACGAATTGGACTTCGCTAGGAGGAATTCAGTTCCGCGCGTGATACCATTCGCGGATGGCCGTCCAACGCTTTCGTGTGCTGTTCCGAAAGGGTGAGCGAGTGCGCTACATCTCGCACCTTGATGTGTTGCGCTTTTGGGAGCGAGCCATTCGGCGGGCGGAATTGCCGCTTTCGTATTCGCAAGGGTTCACACCCCATCCGAAGCTGGCGTTCGCTTCCCCTTTGCCGCTCGGCTTCATGTCGGAGGCCGAGGTGATGGACGTGACTCTGGATGAGCGCATCGATCCTGAAGTCTTCCGCTCGCGGTTGTTGCCCGAGACAACGGATGACCTCTCCGTCATAGGGATCTCAGAAATCGCACTCTCCACGCTCGCTCCTCAAGCTGCTATTCTCTGGGCCGACTACCGCGTTGATCTGGTAGAGGCAGATCCCGATTCGGTCCGATCCGCGGTCGAGGGGTTTCTGAGTTGCCTGGAGTTCCCTTGGACCGAGGAGAAGAAGGAACGAACCAAGACGTACAACCTTCGCTTGGCGGTGGCGCTATTGGATGCCGCGCCCCTGGACGGGGGAATGCGCTTGAACATGCGGCTACAGGCTGACGCGACAATCACGGCCCGCCCCGAACAAGTCCTGCAAGCAATCCTGCCGGGTGTTGCCCCGTTTGCGATCACTCGCACTGGCCTCCTTCTTGATGACCCGTCACCCGCTCGAGAGGCATGGCGGCGGCTGGGGCAGTACCAGTCGTGAGCGCCGCGGTGCGGTTGGCCACTCCCGGCGACGCCTTGGCGTTGTACGAACACTGGAGTGAGTTGCGACGCTATAACGCGTCAATCGACACGCGGGTAATCCCGATCCCCGTAGCTCGGGAGGACTTTGCCGCTGGCCTGGATTCTGTGTTGGCCCGCCAGACTGCTGTCGCGTTCGTTGCCGAACTTGGTGGGACGCTGGTGGGTTTCATCAGTGGTGGGGTGGAGAACAACCAGCCTGATCGCCTTCCCGAGTTGCACGCGACGGTGGGATACCTGTGGGTTGCAATTTCGGCTCGCCGAACCGGGATTGGGAGGCAGCTGGTTGGCGCCGTTACTGAGTGGGCAGCGAAACAAGAGGGCGTGAGGCACATGGAGCTGACTGTGCTCGCGGCCGACCAGGAACTCCTCGGCTGGCGCAAGGCTCGCCACCCCCATCAGCAACCATCCGGCCACTGCCGCGAACACGCGGCGCTGAGTCTGCACTGTCATCGATCCTCCTTTTTCACTGTCGGTAGGGCAGCTGCGTGCCCTCATGCGCTTGCGCGCGCGCTTTTTCCAGCCTGCTCTTCCGCAGCCGTGGCGCGCTGCTGGGCAAGTTCTTTCAATT
>JBDUAL010000063.1:0-7520 GCA_040004685.1 Anaerolineaceae bacterium
GCGCCACCTTCAGGACCAGCGGCGAGGCCCACGGCCTCGCCGGCAACCTCCCCGGCTGGGCTTTCCAAGATCCGCCAGGCGATCGCGCGGCGCATGACCCTTTCGAAGCAGACGCAACCGCACTATTACCTCACGCTCGACATCGACATGACGGCCGCGATGAAGTTTCGGGAGCAGTTAAACGCGTCCGCCAGCGAGACACAGCGCGTGAGCGTGAACGACCTGCTGGTCAAAGCCTGCGCAATCGCGCTCGAACGCCATCCGAAGTTCAACGCGGAGTTCGCAGAAACTGGCCTGAAGATGCACGGCCAGGTCAACATCGACATCGGCATCGCACTTGATGACGGCCTTATCGCTCCGGCGATATTGGACTGCGGCAACAAGTCGCTCGGTCACATCGCGACGGAGAGCAAGGATCTCATCGCCCGCGCGAAAGCGGGCAGGCTGCGCGCCAACGAGTACAGCGACGGGACGTTCACGATCACGAACCTCGGCGCATACGGAGTTGAGGCGCTGATCGGGATAATTAACCCACCGCAGGCCGCAATCCTGGGGGTAGGTTCGGTGATGGCACAGCCGGTTGTACGCGACGGTCAGATCGTGGTCGCGCAGTTGATGAAAGTCGCTCTGAGTGCTGACCATCGGGTGAGCGATGGCGCGGAAGGCGCGCAGTTCATCAAGGAGATCCAGGGCGTTTTAGAGAACCCGGCGAGTTTGGCACTTTAGGCTCTCGAGTCCTAACCCGGCCGATACTCCAGCGGTATAGGTGGGTTGGCAAGCGGGCGGGCGGCGATGGCCATCAGCACCATCACGCTGTCGTCCCCTGCAATCCGGTTTTCGTGCAGAAGGTTGCAGCCTTTGCAGCGGTGAATCAGCATCCACTCGCCGCCGTTTCCCAGGAAGACGGCGAGCGGCTCCATGGGGCTGCCACAGTTCGCTTTTCGGTCGCCGGGGAAGTTATCGACGTGGCGCGACCAGAGACACTGGGGGCAGTGGTTCCTCTGCGTGGTGCCAAACGACAACATATCGACCGACTGCTTGCAGCGGACACACCTGAAGGTCTCTTGCTCGGCCATGGCACCCAGAATAGCCGGAGGCGCGGTTCAATCGCCAATCGCGGAAAGCCGGAGGCCCATGACGTAGAACGGCGCGCCCTTCGCTGAGAACTTCATCTCCGCAACGAATTCGAACCCCAGGCCCGAGTAGAGGTGGTGGGCGTCGCTGTCGGTTCGGGTACTTAGGACGCATGTCCGCTCAGACCGGCCTTCGAGGAGGGCATCGACCAGCGCGGTGGCGATTCCCTGCCGCTGAAAGCGGGGATCCACGGCGAGCTCCACGAGTTCGTACGAATCGGATAGCCAATCTAGTGCGCCATCCGGGGGCAGGGCGCGGGTGACGGTATCGTGCCACCACTGGCCGTTACGGCCGCGATAGCCGTAGACCATCCCGGCTACCCGTTGCGCGGGATCGGTCGCCGCTAGCGCGCGGAACCCGAGGCGGTGACTATGTTCGCCGCGGAGGCGGTCTCGAATCTCCCTACCGCGATCTGGGTCACAGTACGGGGGCTGGCTGAAGGCTTCCGCGTAGACACGAATGGCTCCCTCGAAGAGGGGCCCGATCGTTGGGAGCGGAACGATTTCGAGGTTCATCCGCGATACTGTGACTTGCCCCCAACCTTGTCTTTGTTCAGCCGTTTATTGAGATGGAGTCCCTCGAGGATGAACTCAATGGCGGCAGCTGTTTCTGGACCAGAGTTGGTTCGCCCGAGCTTATCCACGGCCTCCTGTAAGCCTTCGATTGTGTTCGCGAGCTGGACGTAGATTTCGCCGGGCGACATATCGCCGACTTCGGCTGCGGCACCGGACTTGAAGCGGTTGATCACCTGCTCCAATTCGCCAAGGTTGAAGTAACGATTGAAGACCGCGACGACCGCCCCCTGGATCAGCTTATCGATGATCTGCTCTTCGCGGCCCTCCTCCACCGTTTCGAACTCGACCTTGCCGGAAAGCGTGGGAACAACGTAGGGGAGGTCGCTGACACGAGGGACAACGACATCCTCGCCAGTCGTGATAGAGCGGCGAAGGGCGTTTGCCAGCATGCTTTCGTAGTTCGCGATGCTGGCGCGGACGCTGACGCCGGAACGCTGGTTGACGTCTGGGCTACGGCGCGCGAGACGGCTGATCTCGGCGATCACCTCCTTCATGTAGTCAGGCACAACAACGTGAACATCGGCCGGCACGGGGTGGTGCTCGGATTCCATGATCTCCATCTCGTGCTCGATTTTAGTTGGGTAGTGCGTGCGAACCTGGGCGCCGTAGCGGTCTTTCAGCGGGGTGATGATGCGCCCGCGGTTGGTGTAATCCTCAGGGTTAGCACTGGCGACGACAACAACATCGAGCGCGAGGCGAATGCGGTAGCCGCGAATCTGGACATCGCGCTCTTCCATGATGTTGAGCAAGCCGACTTGGATGCGCTCTGCGAGATCAGGCAATTCGTTAATGCAGAAGATGCCACGGTTTGTGCGCGGAATGAGCCCGTAGTGGATGGTCAACTCGTCGGAAAGGTATTTCCCCTCAGCGACCTTGATCGGGTCCACCTCGCCGATCAGGTCGGCGATCGTGATGTCCGGGGTAGCGAGCTTTTCGCCGTATCGCTTATCGCGGTCGAGCCATTCGAGCTCGGCGGAATCCCCGTCGCGCTCAAGAATGTCGCGGCCAGCGCGGGTGATCGGTTCGAAGGGGTTCTCGGGAATCTCACAGCCTCTGAGTACTGGGGTCGAGTCGTCCAGAAGGGAGATCAGGGAGCGAATGATGCGTGACTTCGCCTGTCCACGTTCACCCAGAAAGATGATGTCCTGGCCGGCGAGAATGGCATTGACGATGTGTGGGACGACGGTCTCTTCGTACCCGTAGACCCCTGGAAAGAGGTCCTCTCCGGTGCGGAGCTTCGCGATCAGGTTCTTGCGCATCTCTTCGCGCACGGGCAGCACTTTGTAGCCCGCGGCACGAAGTTCACCGACGGTACGGGGCCGTTCGAGAGTTGTTTCCATGCAATCCATTCCTCTTCCCATCGCCCATCGAGGGGCATCGGAAACGCCGCTGACGGGGAGCCGCAACTCGGCGCCACCACCAACCCGGCACCGCTTCGCGCCGGAACGTCTGCTCGATCATAGGGGGCGGGATAGGGCTGTCAACCGGGCTGCAGCGCGCGATGGTAGGGCAAGCGAAACCTGTCCGGCAGCGTAGCTACGAACGCCGGCTCAGGCTTCGGATGGCGCGGCTTCGGCGCGTGAGCATTTCATCCTCCAGAATCGAGCAGAGCCTCAATCTCGGCCAATCGTTTGGGGCGATTCGCGTTGCGAAAGCTGCGCAGTTCCGGGTCAATTCTGCGCACCTCATCCTCGGAAATAACGATTGTTCGCAGCCCGCTGTAGGCGGGAACGATCTTGAGCGCACCAAGGGCGACCAGCCGGGCAAACGGAGGGCGACAGATCGAGGGCCGGTAGACGGCAGTGAGCGGCTGCATGAACCCTTCGACGTTCGGAACCACCACATCAGTGTCGTGTGCCATGCCGACGAGGAATTCGACCAGCGCGACAGAAAGAATGGGGGCATCGCAAGCCCTGGCGAAGCAGAGCTCTGTCTTCACAACGCCGAAGCCGGTGACCAGGCCCGCCAGCGGACCTTGTTCGTGGTATTCGTCGTCCACGACGGTCACGGGCACCAAAGTCTTGAGGGCTGGCAGCTGTTGCAATGGTGCTTTGACGATGACGAGCGCCTCGCAAACCGGTTCGAGCGCCGAGACAGCCCATTGCAAGAGTGGCCTTCCGAGAAGCATCGCGGACGCCTTGTCACTC
Organism: Anaerolineaceae bacterium; assembly: GCA_040004685.1. GTDB lineage: Bacteria > Chloroflexota > Dehalococcoidia > Tepidiformales > Tepidiformaceae > PNKC01. Next base: position 3,857 of record JBDUAL010000063.1, read on the forward strand.
CCGAAGCGCGAACTCTTCCCGCCAGCGAGGATGAGGCCAGTAAGCGGCGGCGAAGTCAAGGAACTCTGATGACCACATCCCCTAAAATCGGCCGATGGACCTGTACGAAGCATTCGCGCTCTCCCCTTACGCGATCGTGGCGGTTGTTGGCGGCGGCGGCAAGACCAGCCTCGTTCATGCGCTTGGAACGGAAGCATCGTCCCGGGGGCTGAGCGCTTTGTTGGCGTCGACCACGAAGTTCACCCGCCCACCGGGCCGCGAGATGCCTTCGCTCGTGGAAACAACAGATGCGGACGCACTGGAGACGGTTCGGACCCGACTCCACACCGGGTCGGTGCTAGCACTTTCCGGCGGAAGCGGGACCCACGCAAGGCTGATGGGATTCGCCCCAGAAACCATCGACGCGCTGGGCGCACTGAGGCCTGGATTGATTGTGGTTGAAGCCGATGGCGCGGCGCATCGACCGTTCAAGGCCCCTGCCGCGCACGAACCGGTGATCCCGGCTTCCTCCACGCATGTGATCGTTTGCGTCGGGCTGCGGGTGCTTGGCCGCCCACTCGATTCCTCGTGGGTGCACCGCCCGGAACTCGTCGCGGGCCTGGCTAACGCGGCCCTAGGAAACCGTGTGACAGCAGACATGATTTATGCGGTGTTGCAGCACCAGTTAGGCGGACGAAAGGCGGTTCCGCCTGGGGCTCGGCTCTCGGTGCTGCTTAATGGGCCCGCCACGTCCGAACTCGAGAACCTCGGTACGCATATCGCCCAACGGTTGGTCTACGGCGGCTACCACCGTGCGGTGGTCGCCACCGCGCACATCGCCGGGGACATCCGGGCCGCCGTAGGCTGATGCTGAGGATGACGAGCGGCTCTCAGCGGCTGCGCACAACCGCTTCGACAACGCGGGCGCATTCGAGCATCTCAGGGATGACGAGGTACTCTTCCTTTGTGTGCTGGTTGTAGCCACCGCGACCGATGACGACGCTCGCGATACCTTTGCCACGAAAGACGTTACCGTCCGTGCCTCCACCGACCGGGTGCGGGTCCGGAGTCATCCCGAGACCGCGCAAAGCGTCGTAGAGCAGATTGGCGGCCGGGTCGTCCGGCCCCAGCTTGTAGCCGGGATAGCCGAGCGAGAATTCACCCTCGATTCGTGCGCCGGGATGGCGTTTGCGCACCTCCGCCAGGTGGGCTTTCGCCCTCGACACCAGAGACTCCACTTTCTCGAACTCCATGCTGCGCATTTCGCCATCAATCTGACAGAAGTCGGGTACGGCGTTGCGCACAGTGCCGCCGTGAATGAGCCCTACGTTGCCGGTGGTTTCAAAATCGATGCGGCCCTGCGGCAAGCCCAGCACGGCCTCGGCCGCGATGCTGATGGCCGGGACGCCTTTTTCAGGTTCTAATCCAGCGTGCGCCGACCTGCCGTGCACCTCCACGGTGTACCCGTAAGAATAGGGCGAAGAACCCTGGACGCTCGACGGCGGGCCGCCGCTATCGATGACGATCGCGACCTTCGCCGTGATTCGGCTGAAGTCCATGTTGACGGCGCCCACGAGGCCGATCTCCTCGCCTCGGCTGATCGCAACTTCGATCGGGCGAACAGTCGCGCCGTCTTCGGTGACGGACTGGATGACTTCGAGGATGACGGCGCAACCGGCCTTGTTGTCGGCTCCGAGAATTGTTGTGCCGTCGGTTTGGATAATGTCATCGCCATCGAAGAGCGGGCTAATCCCACGGCCCGGTTCTACGGTATCCATGTGGGCGGACAGGAGGATGGCCTCACCGGTCCCCTCCCGGCGGCCAAGGACATTGCCGTGAGCATCCTGGAAGGCGTTCAAGCCTAAGGCACGCAGCCGGCCTTCGATCTCCGCAGCGATCTCATCCTCGTCCCCTGAGGGCGAATCAATCGCCACCAACTCCAGAAATGTCTTTACAATTCGGTCTCGTTCGATCACTGCAGCCACCTTCCCACAAGCCCGCGGCAACATAGTGTAGGCCGCGACAAGGCCAGTCCGTTAAGGCGCCATTCATCCACGCGTGCGATCATATTCGCATGACGCTAACCATCTCGAAGCGAGAACTGCAGGTCGAATCGCCTAGAACGTCCGTCACATTAGTGGTTACCAGGCTGCGCGGGGCTACATGCGAGCCATTGGGATGAGTCCAGGGGCGATCAGGGCGCTGAAAGCGTGGCTCGTAGCTTACCCACGGGGCAGCGCCGCCTCAGGGTAGTGCGTGCAGTGTGCCTCCGGTCCGTTCCAAGACAAGGCGGCGCGTAGGGTTCTCCTGGAGGGCCTACCGCGCGGCGACTGGGGAGCTCGCCCCTGTCTCGATCCCGACTCCGGCGAGCATCGAGTGGATGGCTTTCATGTTCGCGATGATCCGCCATGCTTCCGGGCCTACTGCCTGTTTGCCGTCGCAGAGCGCCTCGGCGGGATTCGAATGGATGTCGAACTCGATACCGTGGGCCCCCGCGGCGATGAACCCGTAGGCCACACGCTCCACCAGTCGCCGGTCGCCAGAGCTGTGGCTCGGGTCGGCGATCAAGGGGAGATGGGATTTCATGCGCACCAGAGGGATCATCGCGATGTCCGCTCCGAAGCGGGTTTCCGGCTCGAAGCTTTTGATCCCGCGGTAGCAGAGGATGACGTTGCGGTTGCCCTGGCCGATGGAACGTCCTTCGCGATCAAGGCCGCTCATGATGTAGGCGGCGCCCGAGAGCCACTCACTCATGTCGTTGCCGAAGCCGTGCTTGAACACGATTGGCACATCCACCCGGGAGAGCTCTTCGAGAAGCGGCGAGTACTGCGCGCTGCGAGCGCCAACCTGGATGATATCGATGCCTGCCTTGAGGAACGCGCCGAGGTGCCGCAGGTCGATCAGCTCGCTGACGATCGGGAGGCCAGTCTCGGCCTTCATCGCAGCGGCAATCTCAAGTCCCTTGGTCAGTTCGAGACCTCGGTAGTCGTAGGGGCTTGTCCGTGACTTGTCGACGAAGGCGCGAAGCACGTTGACGCCGGCGTCCTTCGATATTCGTGCGGAATCCAGCGCTTGCTGTTCGGATTCGATGGCGCAGGGACCACCGAAGACGGTCAAGTTTTCACCGCCGATCTTGACGCCGCTCACGTTTACCACCGTGTCTTCGTGGTGGAAAGCGCGGCTGGCGTCCTTGTACTTTTCGGTGATGCGGATGACGCGTTCAACGCCGGGAAGCTCAGTGATGCGCCCTTCATCGATAACAGCAGCGATGCCCTTGACGCCGACGATGGTTGTATCGCTGACGATCGTCTCGCAGCGCAAGCCGTAATCGCGGGCGATACGGTCGATCACACGCTGAGTCTGGTCGGGCGTCGCGCCTTCGGCCATGTGGATGATCATTTGGAATGCTCCGATCCGTTGAGGCGTTATGTACCGACATGTTCGCTCGCTGAGCCGCTAGACGCGACGCGTGGCCGCCAGTCCAGGTGGGCAGGCCGGGGCTACAGGCTGGACGCTCGTTCTGCGGCCAGGTCGCGGCGGCGTCGAGCGGCGCCGGCCTCGGTGAAGCGCGTGACTGCGGTGGTGAATGCGGCGAGCTCGGCCGATGTGAGTCCGGCCATCAGTTTCCCTGAGTACTCGCGGAGCTCCTCGCGAAGGCTGGAAACCACCTCGCGGCCACGCGGCT
>JBDUAL010000064.1:0-7463 GCA_040004685.1 Anaerolineaceae bacterium
TCATTGATATGCATGTGCATGCCTTTTGCGGAACAGACTTAGATGCTTATATCGCTAACGCCCAAACAAGTCTTCCTCCTGATGCATTTACTTTCAGAGCTGGCGTTACAACGGTGGTTGATGCAGGCTCTTCAGGAGTGGGATGAAGCGGGCGTGGCACGCGAAGGTTCGGTGTTGAGCACACTCTTCACCGCCGCCCACGCCGGCGAAGAACTGGAGCCGGATGACCTGCTTATGTTGCTCATTCACATCTCGCTCGCCGGGAACGGTCCGACGGCGATGGCGATCGGAAACGCCGCGATGAACCTCGCTGAGAATGCTGACGCGCTCGCCAAGCTGCGTGCGGAGCCGGCTCTGATCCCGGCGGCCGTCGATGAACTGCTGCGTTTCGACAGCGCCACTCACGCGGTGGCGAGGTTTGCCCTGAAAGACACCAAGCTGGGCGCCCGCAAGATCAAGGCTGGGGATTCGCTCTACGCGATGATCGGCGCAGCCAACCGTGATCCATCCGAGTTTGCGTTTCCGGACGCGCTCGATTTCGAGCGTGCGGAAAACCGCCACCTGAGCTTCGGTTTCGGGATGCATTTCTGCCTCGGCGCGCCGCTCGCTCGACTGGAGATGCAGGCGGCGATCGAAGCGCTGATGGCACGCTTCGGACAGTTCTCGGTGGTGGAGGCCGAGCGTGGCGGCAGCTTCATGGTGCGCGGACCACGGCGGCTGGTGATCGCACCGGGATAGTCCCTGCGCGTCGGGGCGCCGTCAGTCCCCTGGATCATCCAAGGACGAAAGCGAGCGAGGCATCGAAGTCTTCGGGTTCCAGACCAGCTTCTGCTACGACGATCTGTTCGCGGGTATGTCCAACGGCCAACAGGCGGAGCATGTCGCTGACGGGCGTGCGGTTTGGTCGATCAAACGTGATTCGCTTGAAGCTTGGCTTGCTCACCACCGACCCCCAAACGCTAGTCGTTGCGCCTAGTATAGCCACGCCTCCAACGCCGCTCCTACATCCCCAGCGCCTTTGCCAGTTCGTCGTCATCCAGCTTTGGGCCGACTGCTGCGACGTGCATTTTGTCGCGCCCGAGCAGGCGCTGAGCGACGGCCCGCACCTGGTCGACGGTGACCGCTTCGACCTGCGCAACGACCGAATCGACTGACTCGATCTCGTTCTTGCTGATCAGCAGTTCACCGTTGCGTTGGCCGAGCGAGAAGGCCGTCTCCAACGAGAGCCGGAAGCGGCCGATGTTGTGGTCTTTGGCCTTTCGCAGCTCCTCTAGGGGGACGAGGTCGTCGCAGAGCTTCTGCGCTTCATCAATGCAAACGGTGATCGTCTCGGCGAGTTGCTCGCGATTGACGCCCGCTGAGATGGTGAATACGCCAGCGTCAGAGAGGTAGCCATAGCCTGAGCTGACGGAGTAGGCGAGGCCGCGCTTCTCGCGGACTTCGCGGAAGAGCCGTGACGACATTCCCGCGCCGAGTACGTCGTTCATGATGCGCAACGCAAACCTATCCGGATCATCCCGTCCGAAGATCGGCGAGCCAATGTAGAGGGTGCACTGGTCGATGTCGCGGCTGTCAGTGACCACGCGTTCACCGGTGATCGATGCGTCGTACCTATCGAGTGCGGGCAACGGACCAGATTCCATGTCCAGAAAGAATGGCTCAGCGGCTGCGAGTACCTGTTCGTGCGTGACGTTGCCAGCGACGGAGAGGACAACGTTGCCTGAGCGGTACCAGGCGTGGATATGCTCGACGAAATCTGGGCGCTGCATCTCCTGGACAAGATCAACGCTGCCGCCTACGTCCCAGCCGCAGGGCTGTTCGCCGTAGACCGACTGACCAATGAGTCGCCCGGCCCACGCTCCCGGGTTGTCATGGTTGCGCTTCAGTTCCTGCTGGACAACGGTGCGCTCTTTGTCGATTTCGACCTGTTCAAGCTTCGAGTTCAGAAGCATGTCGGCGACAACATCGAGCGCGGTTTCGAAGCGGTTAAACGGCACGAGGTTCCAGTAGCAGGTGAACTCTTTGTTGGTGTAAGCGTTCAGTGTCCCACCAGCGCCCTCTATCTCCTCCGCGATCATGATCGCGTCAGGACGACGTTCGGTGCCTTTGAACACCATATGCTCCAGGAAGTGGGTGATGCCGTTGATGCGCTGCGGTTCGGAGCGGGAGCCGACACCCACAAAGAGGTTCACTGAGACCGCCTGCGTCGTCGGCATCGGTGTTGTAACAATTCGCAACCCGTTCGGCAGCGTGGTGAGTTCCCAGTTAATGGCCAAGCATTCCTCCCGCCCAAGCGTGATTGCCCATTCTACGTACGCGGGCCGCGAGGGATAGGGGGGTCGGAAGGCGCGACTTGCGAGAACGCCGCTGTTATTTCCGGCGCCTGTACGCTGGACGCGTGAGAGAGATCACGGGACTGGCAATTGCCCCCAACTGGACGAGTGCGGCGGGCGCCCTTGATGGCATCCTCCAACACCTCGGCGTAGCTCTGCCCCGGCACGCGATCATGGGCCTCACAGGACACGCCTGGCACACCTGCGTAGCACGCGAACGCGGTGTGATGGCGCTGCCCTCCGGGTCGGCTGACCTCAACTGGGGGGCGATGGTCGAGCGATACGCGCGCACGGGCTATCGCTGGGAACGGTTCAGCCGAACGGTCGCCGCCGGCGAGTCGCCGGACGTTCCGCGGGCCGAGGCGATCGCCTGGGCAGTCCCTCGCCTCGACGCTGGGCGTCCCCTGCTCGGCTGGGATTTCCACCTCCACGAACATGCGATCGTCTACGGGTACGACCCAGTTCGCGAAGGCTTCCTTGTCCACGACGTACTGAGCGAGGAGGTGGGCCCGATCGCGCTCTGGCGGGACTGGCCCTCGGTCATCGGACGGATCGAGCTTTACGCACCCATGGATCCGTTCGATGCAGACCCGTTCGAAACCGTGGCCATCGCCCTGAAGACAGCGTTAGCGTGTTTCGCTGGCGACGACGGACCGGCGGATGGTCAGCCGCGGGGCACTACGGGTTTGGACGCCTGGGCAGACGCGTTCGACTCCGAGATGGAAGTGGATCGCGCAGGCAACGCCTACACGCTGGCGGTCCTCCAGGCGGCGCGCATGGATGGCGCCGACTTTCTTGCGGATATTGCTGCTTCGCTACCTGGCCTGGCGCGACCGTTGCTGGCCGCCGAACGAGCGATCCGTGACGAGGTGCAGGCGCTCTCACCACTGATAACGCTCTTCCCATTTCCAACCGGTGGGCACGGGAACGTGGGCAACGCAGGACTGCGCCGAGGGGCCGCGATGGCCCTCCGCCGGGCAGCGCAACACGAACGCTCCGCCGCGGCACGGGTCAGCGATGCCTTGCTACTCCTCAACGAGGAGTAGCCCAGCGAGTGCCAAGAAAGATCACTCCGGCAGTGATCACGAGCGCGAGGCCGAAGGGCGGGACGACGAGGCCAGACTTGGCGACGCCCACCACCGTGGCTGCCGCCGCGAATACCACCAGGTACCAACCACTCAACGCATAGCCAAGGTGCCAACGGTGCAGCGGCGCAAGAAGCGTCTGCCATGCTCCCGCGACGGCCACGCAGAGAATCGCCAGGCGCACGATCCAGAGACCGGTACCCACGGTCAACGAAAGGTTCAACTGTTGGAGCCGTCCGGCGAAGCCGACGAGCGTGAAGCCGGTGAACTCGTTCGCGGCGAGGATGCCAGGGCCGTGCGCCCAGGGAAGGAAGAAGCCGGCAAGTGCCAGGGGCCCCACCGCCAGGTGTGCCACGGTCGCGAGCCGTCGCCCGCTCATTTTTCGGCGATAGTAATCACGGCAGAGACTCGCGCAACGCCGCGTTCCTCGACGAAGTTGACGATTGCCCCCTGGAGTACCTTTTCCGCTTCATCGAGGTCCACCGGGATCCCGCCGCTGGTCAGCCGCAAGAGGTTTGCAACGTCAAAATAGGCGAACGTGCCGAGGGCCGTAGGCAGCTCCTTGACGGTTTTCTGGTACTTGGCGGCGCCGGCCAGATTCGGACCGAAATCCTGCGCGACGACCGCCCGCGCCGCCTTGGCGGTGCCAAAGACCATGTAGCTATCGAGGATCGCGTAGCCGAGTTCATCACCTGAATCATCGACGACGAAGGTCATCTGCACGCCATTCACTGTTTCGTTGCGCGGCTTCGATCGGGCCGAACTGGCGATCACGGAATCGATCACTTTGCGAGCATTCGCGCTGTCAGCCACATCGGCAACGACCACGGCCTGGGCGAGATCCCTGTCCATGCTGGGAAACCACGCCGCCACCGACATTTCGCCGCTGAAGAGGTTGACCAGCTCTTCGATGTTCTTCAGGCCGATCTCTTGGCCAGCGGCCTTCAGGGCCTCGTCCAGATTGCGGTACTGGCCCTGGTCTCTAAAAAACTGGTCCATCTCGGTCTTACTGTTGGTCTTGACCGCCTTCCATGTCTGCGCCAGGTTGGTGGTTGAAAAGAAGATCGAGACATCGGACGGAACCATCGCCGCGAACTTGGGCACGCGAGGAAGGAGCATCGGCGAGACGTCCCCTGCCTTGCCAACCGCAGCTGCCTGGAACTCGAACCCCTGCCCCTTGGCGCCGATCACCGCCGCACCGGGCTTGAGGGCGAGATCACCCGCTCCCGAGGCCTTGAGCGCATCCTTCAGCGCCGCGTCTCCGCCGAAGATGCCATCGGCGAACGAGTTCGCATCCATGTAGACGAAGACCAGGAAGTTGGTGGTCAGTTCGTCCCGCAACGACTTGAAATCACTGACGCTTGCGAGAGAGGCCTTCTTGCCGGTGGAAACGTCGATCACTTCGCGCATGCTGGGGTCGTCCATGGCGAGCACCAGGTGGTCGCCGATGCGGGCGAGGAACATGCCGCCGCCATCGAAGTAGGTGACGCCGCTGTACCTCTGCTCGGTGAAATCCAGGCCGGATTGATCCTGGACTACCTGGAGCGCCCGCTTTGCATCCTTGCACTTGACGATCGCCGCTCCCTGTAGGGAGAGATCCGAGATGCTGAAGCCGCGCACATAGAGCGCGGCGTTCCCGCCAAGGAAGGGTGCGACATCCTTCTCCCAGTCCACGCCGCCGTCAAAAAGGGTGTCCTTCAGCCGCTTTTCGGGGTTAGCCGCGCCCAGCCGCTCGATCAACTTGAACGCCGACACCCACTGGCTGGAAGACAGATCGGTGTTGAAGGCTACGTAGAGAGCGGGATCCGAAGGAGCCAACTTCGCCGTAGTGAGGTCGACTTCGCTTGCCCGGCCAGAAGTGAACAGCACCACGCCGCCAATGGCCGCCGCGACAACAGCGAGTCCGAGCGTGATAAGAATTCCGTACTGCCGCTGAGCCAAAGTGCTTCCTCCACCACGAGCCTCGTTCGAGTGCTCTCGTGGGATTATCGTCGGGTTGATGCGTTCGCCCAACCCTTCTGAGCTGGCGCAGACGGTACACTTTCAGGCATGGAAGCCATACTCGCCGCCGTCCAGCCCTACGACATCCACGGCACTCGCTACCTCCGAATCACCTACGCCCTGAAGGATGATCCGGATCGAGTGACCGAGGGCCGTGTCGCCATCGAAAGCATCTACAAGGATCCCCAGCCCGGCGATCGTGTCGAGATCCGCCTGCTTCTTGGCGTTATCGACGACGTGAAGAAGCTCTAACCGCCAACCACAAGAGGCGGCGAGCCCTGCCATTGCGGTAGACTGCGCCAACCTTCAGTCCGGGGCTTCCTCATGCCTACAGCAATCCACTGCGGCACACTCATCGATGGCAACGGCGGCGACCCACTGCGTAACGCAGTGATCGTCATCGAAGACGGCGCGATCACTGCCGTTAACGCGAACGGTGCGATTCCGGCAGGGGCTGACGTCATCGACGCGAGCGGGGCGTCGGTCATGCCGGGCCTGATCGATTGTCACGTCCACCTCATGAGTTCGCCGCCGCGAGGGATGGAGCAGCGCCTGGCGACGCCATTCAGCCTGTCTGTCGCTGAAGCGCTCAAAAACGCCCAGACATCGCTTGATTTCGGCTTCACGACGCTTCGGGACGCGGGCGGCACGCCGCGGGGTGTGCGGCTCGCAATCGAAAAGGGTCTCTTTCCGGGGCCCCGCCTGCGAATCGCGGTGAGCGCTATCTCCCAGACTGGCGGCCACGGCGATTCCACGATGGTCAACGGCGTTCGCCTGCGTATACCCAATTCCGAACTGCCCGACAACCTGGTCGATGGTCCGGAAGGGGCGCGAAAGACAACCCGCGAGATCCTTCGCGCGGGCGCCGACCAGATCAAGATCATGACCAGCGGCGGCGTGCTTTCGCCAAACGATGAGCCGGCAGCCACGGGGATGACGCCAGACGAGATTGCTGCTGTGGTCTACGAAGCGCACGCGGCGCACAAGACGGTGATGTCTCACGCCCAGGCGAACCAGGGGATCCTCAACGCCGTGCTCGCGGGGGTGGAATCGATCGAGCACGGGATCTACCTGGACGACCGCGTGATCGACGAGATGCTGAAACGCGGCACCTTCCTCGTAGCAACGCTCATAGCTCCCGTCTCCGTCCTGCGCCTCGCCGAGGAGAATCCCGGCTCCATGCCCGACTACGGCGTGCGGAAGTCCAAGGAGGTGCTGGTCGCTCACCAGGCAAGCTTCAAGTACGCCGTCGAACGCGGCGTACGCATCGCCATGGGGACGGATACCGGCGTGGGCGTTCACGGCACCAATGCTGGCGAACTCGAACTGATGGTGGCGCAGGGGATGACGTCGATGGAGGCGATCGTGGCCAGCACGAAGACCGCGGCGGAGTGCTGCACTATCGCAGACAAGGTGGGCACGATAGAGGTGGGGAAGCGGGCGGACATCGTGGCCGTCTCCGCAGACCCGCTCGGCGACATCTCGGTGCTGACCCGCCAAGAGTCGTTCCAGCTCATCATGCACGACGGAAAGGCGTACCGGAACGAATTGCCAGGGCGTCCGTAGCTCTGCACGGCGAAAAATGCACTCGTCGCCCGGAGTCAGGGATGCGCCGAACGCTGTTGTGCGTTCCGGCGCGGAAGGTTCCCTAACTGTCAGACGTTTGCGAGCGGCCCCGTCCCAGCGATTACGCTTTCGGCGCAGCCCTCCGTATACTCTCCCCATGTTCGAAACACCGGTAACCGCTGGCGTTCAACAAGCTCCTCGTGGCCCGGCGCTACCGCGCGGCCCGAGGAGTCACCCAATTTCGCCCAAAGGACTCTCACATGAGCACTGGATTTAGTCTCTTTCTGATTGCGGTTGGCGCGATCCTCTACTGGGCCGTGACGTACACGGTGGTCGGCATCGACCTCACCGCCGTCGGCGCCATCCTGATGGTGATCGGGGTGATCGGACTCGGGCTCTCTCTGCTCTTTTGGAGTAGCTTCGCCCCGTTCGCTAGCAGCGCACCGTTCGGGCGCCGCCAGAGCAGCCGGACGAAGAT
>JBDUAL010000065.1:0-7455 GCA_040004685.1 Anaerolineaceae bacterium
TCTGATGGCATTCTCGCCCCGTACGACGTTGGCCGGCAGTTTCGGGTCATGCGGGCACTCGCCCGGACGGCGGTTCCGGTGCCGGCGGTGCTGTGGCACGAAACCGACGATTCGATCCTGGGTGCGCCGTTCTTCCTCATGGTGCGCATCCCGGGCGAAACGCTGCCATTGTTCTGGCACGGGCAGTCACCGAGGTTGATGGCCGCCGCTGAGGTGCTGGCGACGATTCACGCCGTTGACTGGCGTGGGGCGGGGCTGGAATTTCTGCTCCCGCCGGTCTCGCATTTGGGTGCCCTGCCCCCGCCGATCGAGTGCGAGTTGGCGGCCTGGCGAGTCCGTGCCGACGTTTTCCGGATCGGCCGTGCGCCGCTCCTCGTAGCGCTCGCAGATTATCTGACACGTAACGAACCCGCCGATACCCGTCACGCGTTTCTCCATGGCGACCCCAACCCGGGCAACTACCTGTTCCAGCGCCACACGGTGGCAGCAGTCGTTGATTGGGAGCTGGCGGCAATCGGTGATCCGCGGTCTGACCTGGGCTTCTACGCCGCGCTGTTGGGCGTATTTGGGGGGATGCCCGGTGAAGGCGGCAGGACCCTGCTTTCTGAGGCGTACTCGGCCGTGACGGGCGCCGCGCTCGACAACCTTGAGTACTACGAAGCGCTCGGCCTCTACCGGATGATGATCATCCTCACCGGGTGGGGCGGTCGCGTTGGTGGGTTTTCGAATTCCGGGATGGACACGATCGCGCGAAGACTGACCGTGCTGCTCGGTCCAACCTGGGCGCAGAACCGTGCCGACGACCTTGCTGATTGAACCGATCAGACGGCCGCGCCGGGCGACAACGCGCTCCCAGCGCCATCGCGCGGCCGGCATATGGACCGGCCCGAGAGGGAATCAACGCCGTCGCTTTGCTGCCCCTGGCGTGACGCGGCCACCGGCTGGCAACGAAAAGACGAAGGTCGTGCCTTTGCCGGGCTCGCTTGTCGCCCAAATCTCGCCTCCGTGGGCGCGAATGATCTCCCGGCTAATCGCCAGCCCGAGGCCGTGGCCCTTCTTGGCGCCATTCGGGTTGTTTCCTGAACGGTAGAAACGTTCGAAGAGGTGCGGTACCTCCTCAGGCGAAATACCACACCCGGTATCGCTCACCGTGATCTGCACCGTTTCCGGTTGGAAATTGCGCGAGGTGATGCGCACCGTGCCCCCTTTGGGCGTGTGCCGGAACGCGTTGTCGAGCAGGTTGTTCATCACCTGCTCCAGGCGGTCGAAGTCGCCGCGAATGTGCGGGCGCCCCTGCAGGTTCACGTTCAGAGCTACGCCTGAATCCTCGCTGCGCAGTGCGAAAACCTCGGTGACATGCTCAAACAGTTCGTTCAGTTTGACGTTGTCCTGCTGCATCGAGACCTGGCCGCTTTCGAGGCGCGAGAGGTCCAACAGTTCCTGTACCAGGCGCAGTACCCGTGTGGATTCGTCGCTGATCACCCGCGCAGACCGTTGGATTCCCGGCGGGTCGTCGATCGTCCCATCTAACAACGCCTCGCTAAAGCCATGGATCGATGTCAGGGGTGTCTTCAGTTCGTGGGAGATGTTGGCGAGCAGATCCCTCAGCGTTTGCTGGGAGCGCTGCACCTCCTCTGTCATTCGATTGAAACTCGCGGCCAACTCTCGGACCTCCGTCGGGCCGGTAGCCGGGACGCGCTGGCGGTAGTTCCCACGGGCGACCGACCGAGCAGCGCGCGCGATGTTCCGCAAGGGCGCCGCAACGCTTTGGCTGAGAAGAAATCCGAGGACCAGCGCCGCGGCAACGCCAATCAGTCCGGAGAAGAGCAAGCGTGGCATCAAGTCGCCCACAACTTCGCCAAGACTTGCCGCCGGCTTTGCAACGATGATCGCAGCGGCCTCCGTGCCGGGGAACGCTTCGAGCACCTTTTGGCTAAGCGCCATGCGCACACAAAGCAGTGCTGGCTTGCCCGGTACCGTAATCTGGCAATGGATCGCCTCGCGCGCTCCCGGGGGCGAAGTGCTCGGACTGGCCACGTCCGTCACGACGGCGTTTTCGAGCGAGTAGTCAGCCGGGCTGGCCGAATAGCCTGGGATCACTCTCCCGTTTCTGTCGATGAGCGCGAGCGATGTCTGACCACTGGAGCGTTCGCCATCGCTGGGATTGAAGAAGGATCGCAGCGCGAGCAGCAGATCTTGAGATTCCGGCGGCGGCTGGTTCGGGATTGTACTTCGACTTTCCACGGCAAGCCGAAGCTCCGCGTTCGCCTGCGAGTCCACGAGCGGGCCAAGGTCTTCCAGAGAGCCGTATGAGATCGAGTTGCGGTAGCCGCCGAGCAAAAGGAAGAGGCTCAGCGCGGCCAGCCCCAGGGTCACCCCGATGATGACCAGATAGGTCAGGAACAGCCGGACCTGAAGACTGCCGATCAGCAGAACAGACCCCCCGATGGCTAGCTTGGAGCAGAGCCTACGATCAGTTTGTAGCCAACACCACGCAGCGTGTCTATCTGGACGTGAGCTTTCTGCAATTTGGAACGAAGATGCTGGACGTGAACATCGACCGTTCGCGTTTCCCCGCCGAAGTCGTAGCCCCAAACACCTTCGAGCAGCTGATCCCTCGTCAGGGCAATGCCGGGGTTCTCAACAAACGCGATCAGGAGGTCGAATTCCTTCGTGCGAAGGTCCAGCGGGCGGTTATCAACGGTAGCCTCGCGGCGAGCCTTATCCACCGAAAGGTTGGCGACGGAGATCGTATTCTGAGGCTTTCGGCCACCTTCAAAGCGCCGAAGGATGGCTTTCACGCGGGCGACCATCTCGCGCGGGTTGAACGGCTTGGTCATGTAGTCATCGGCGCCGATTTCGAGGCCCACGATCTTGTCCACATCGTCGCTACGGGCGGTCACCATGAGGATCGGCACATCATGCTCGCGGCGGATGGCGCGACAGACTTCGAAACCGTCCATCCCCGGCATCATCACATCGAGGATGACGAGCGCGGGCTTGAACTCGGTGAAGCGTGCAATCGCATCATGGCCGTTGTCTGCCGATTCCACCGTGAAACCTTCTTTTTCGAGGTAGAGCGTGGCTAGGTCGCGAATGTTCTGTTCGTCGTCAACCACGAGTATTTTTTGCGTCATTGGTGTCCGAGAACCCTCCGCCGGAAGCTGAGGAGTGAACTTCCAGTATGCGCCGAGGGCTCCGGGCCTGCCACCCGGCCGAAGCCGGGACGGGGTTGGCATGCCTGGAGCCCTCGACCACCAGAGGGGTGTAAGCGGATGGGGCCGTTGTTCCGCCCGCTTGCAGATGCATTCTCTGCTGCCTGCGTAAGCGCCAAAGCATTGGCGTGCAAACGCAGTGTAAATTCGCGCGGCTAGCAGCGGTGCCTGGCGGATTGGTCGCTCCGCCGTTAATGTCCCGTTAATTCCCACTTTCTACCTTTAGCTTAGAAGCTTCGAAACGAACCACAGCCACTTCAGGGGTAGGAACAACAAGATGCAGATTCGAGCGACGCGCAAGGGAACGCGGGCAGTGTTACTGCTCGCCGCGTTCTCCCTCATGACACTCTTCGGCGCCGCTTGCGGTGGCGACGACACCACGGGCCCCGGCGCCACCGCCCAGGACACCACCAAACCGGTGGAACCCGCCAACAAGGCCGACCTCGCGAAGTTGAAGGGCGACGTGGTGATCGACGGTTCGTCGACCGTCTATCCCGTCACCGCGGCGGCCGCCGAGGAGTTCCGCAAATACGCAAAGGATGTCCGCGTTTCCGTGGGCATTTCGGGTACCGGCGGCGGTTTCAAGAAGTTCTGCGCCGGCGAAACGCAGATTCAAGACGCTTCCCGACCGATTGACCCGGCCGAAGTGAAGCTCTGCACCGATAAGAACATCGAATACGTCGAGCTCCCGGTGGCCTTTGACGGTCTTGCCGTCGTGGTCAACCCGAAGAACACCTGGGCGCAGTGCATGACGGTCGCTGAACTCAAGAAGATCTGGGAGCCAGACGCGCAGGGGAAGATCACGAACTGGAAGCAAGTCCGGGACTCGTTCCCCGATAAGCCCCTCAAGCTCTATGGAGCGGGAACGGACTCCGGGACGTTCGATTACTTCACTCAGGCCATCAACGGCAAGGAGAAGGCCAGCCGCGGAGACTTCACGGCGAGTGAGGATGACAACATTCTTGTGAAGGGCGTCAGCGGCGATGAAAACGCGATGGGCTTCTTCGGCTATGCCTACGTTGTTGAGAATGAGGGCAAGCTAAAGACGGTTGCCATCGATAACAAGGGCGATGGGAAGTGCGTTCAGCCTTCGCAGGCAACCGTGAAGGACGGCTCGTATCAGCCTCTCTCCCGTCCCATCTTCATCTATGTCAAAAAGTCGGAAGCCGGCAAGTCGGAGGTCAAAGCGCTGGTAGACTTCTACCTGAGCAAGAGCTTCACCCCCTTGATTCCGACGCGTGAAGTGGGGTATATCCCCCTCAACGAGGACATCTACACCGCTGTCGCCGCAAGGTTCACAGCCGGGACCATTGGCACACTCTTTCCCAAGGGCGCCGAAGTTGGCGCGACACTCGACCGCTACAAGTAGGTAGGCCAGGGCGTGGCCGGATGACCCAACCGGCCGCGCCCTCAGGGGTGCGTAGCGCTCCTGCTCCTCATATTGGGAGAACGGAGACCGACATCTTGCCCGACCAAAGTTCGGACGTTCTCAACCAGTATCCCGTGCGCCGCTCGCTTCTCGAGCGGAACCGCCTCCGTGACGTGCGCGAGGGTTCCATCTACGGCGTTCTGCTACTTGCCAGCGCAATCGGCATCCTGGCGACGGCTGGGATCATTCTTGCGCTGGCTGGGGAGACGCTTTCGTTCTTCCGCGCGGTCTCAATTGTTGACTTCTTCACCCAGACGGAATGGACGCCGCTCTTTTCAATCAAGAAGTTCGGCATTTGGGCACTCGTCTCCGCCACCGCGCTTACCTCCTTGATTGCGCTGATCATCGGCGTCCCAGTCGGACTCTTATCGGCTATCTACTTGAGCGAGTTCGCTGGCCCCAAAGCGAGGAGCGTACTCAAGCCCGCGCTCGAAGTGCTGGCGGGGGTGCCGACCGTTGTTTACGGTTTCTTCGCGCTGCTGGTGGTCACACCCTTCCTCCAGCCATTCGTTCCCGGCCTCGCAGGATTCAACGCACTCAGTCCGGGAATCGTTATGGGTATCATGATCGTTCCACTCGTCGCATCGCTGACAGACGATGCCATGGCATCCGTGCCGCGGGCCCTCCGTGAAGGAGCCTACGGCCTGGGCGCCACGAGGTTTGAGGTTGCCTGGCAGGTCGTGGTCCCCGCCGCCCTCTCTGGCATCGTCGCCTCGATAATCCTGGCTTTGAGCCGCGCAGTCGGCGAAACGATGATTGTTGCCATTGCTGCTGGCCAAAACCCTACGTTCACCTTCGATCCACGCGTAGCCGTGGAAACGATGACCACCTACATCGTCCAGGTCAGCCTCGGCGATACACCGTCAGGCTCCCTCGCCTATCAGACGCTGTTCGCCGTTGGTTCGACGCTTTTCGTCATGACGTTCGCGATGAACGTCTTCAGCCATTGGTTTGTGGCGCGGTTCAGGGAGGTCTACGACTAATGGCGATCGCATCTCCAGGGAGGGCGCCCACGCTTCGACCGAATCTCAGACTGCGCAGAGCGAAGGGGGTCGTTTTCCAGGCGATTGGCATCATGGCTATCGTTTTCAGCCTCGGGACGCTGGTGATTCTCGTCGCCGACGTGCTGATTCGAGGGATTCCGTGGCTGGACTGGCAGTTCCTTACAAGCTTTGATTCACGGTTCCCCGCTAGTGCCGGGCTGAAGGCCGCCATCTACGGGTCGGCCTACATGATGTTCTTCACGATCCTCATTTCACTCCCTCTTGGAGTGATGACTGCGGTCTTCCTGGAGGAGTACGCGCCGCATGGCGCGCTCCGATCTTTCGTCCAGATAAACCTGGCGAACCTCGCAGGCGTGCCGTCCATCATCTATGGGTTGCTCGGTTTGCAAGTATTTGTTCGCTTCTTCGCACTTGACCGGAGCGTGCTCGCCGGGTCGCTGACGATGGCCTTGCTGGTCCTCCCCATCATCGTCGTAGCCACCCAGGAAGCCGTGCGAGCGGTGCCTTCGGGTATGCGCGATGCTTCGCTCGCCCTGGGCGCAACCAAGTCCGAGACGGTCTGGCACCACGTTCTCCCGTACGCGCTCCCGGGGATCATGACCGGCAACATCCTCGCTGCCTCGCGCGCGATTGGCGAAACGGCACCGCTCATCACGATCGGTGCACTCACGTTCGTGCCATTTACGCCGAACTCGCCACTCGACCGCTTCACTGTCCTTCCCATCCAAATCTTCAATTGGACTTCCAAGCCGCAGGCCGAATTCCACGAGATCGCCGCTGCCGGGATCATCGTCCTTTTGGTACTCTTGCTCTCGATGAATTCCGTTGCAATTTTCCTCCGTCAACGCCTGCGCAAGCAGTTCTAGATAGGACCACTCGTGGAGCACCGAAGATGACAAACTCGTCGACAGTTGAGACGCCGAAACCGATGGAAGGTCGAACGCCGGCTCCGTCGTCAGGCGACACCGGAGGGGACTCGCAAATCTTGCGGTTTGACGACGCCGTCATCCGGATCGCCGACCTCAGTCTCTGGTACGGCGCGAAGCAAGCTCTGACCGATGTCTCGATGGACATCCCCAGGAAGCGAATCACAGCGCTGATCGGGCCGTCTGGCTGCGGCAAGAGCACGCTGCTCCGTTCGCTCAACCGCCTAAACGACCTGATCGCCGGCGTGACCGTTAAGGGCGGAGTAGAAGTTGACGGGGCTAACATCTATCAAAAAGGCGTCGATCCGGTCGAACTGCGGCGCCGCGTTGGCATGGTCTTTCAGAAACCTAATCCCTTTCCTCGTTCGATCCGCGAAAACATCCTCTTCGGGGCAAAGATCAACGGATTCCAGGGAGACCACAACGCGCTCGTCGAGGAGTCGCTGCGCAAGGCGGCCTTGTGGGACGAAGTAAAGGACGACCTCAAGAAGAGCGGGCTCGCCCTCTCCGGCGGCCAGCAACAACGGCTCTGCATTGCAAGGGCCATCGCGGTCTCCCCGGACATCATCCTTATGGACGAGCCGTGTTCCGCCCTGGATCCCATCGCTACCCTCAAAATAGAAGACCTGATGAGGCAACTCGTGAAGGATTACACCATCGTGATCGTCACCCATAACATGCAGCAGGCCGCCCGTGTTTCGGATTACACGGCCTTTATGCTGACCGATGAACAAGTCAGCGGGCAGTTGATAGAATACGGCCCTACTCAGGAACTCTTTACGAACCCGAAAGACAAGCGGACGGAAGATTACATCAGCGGACGCTTCGGTTAAGAAAGGCTCCATATGACTCGTGACCTGTTCCAGGCAGAGCTCGCCGAG
>JBDUAL010000066.1:0-7296 GCA_040004685.1 Anaerolineaceae bacterium
CTTCGGCAACCACCAGTTACGGTCGCCGAGCAGTTCCATGGTCGCTGGCACCAGGATCAGGCGGACGACGGTGGCATCAACAAAGATGGCCGTCGCGAGGCCGATTCCGAACTCCTTGATGACGCGGTCCTGACCGAGCACGAACGAGCCGAAGACGGCAACCATGATGGCCGCGGCGGCGGTGATGACGCGGGCCGTGGCAGCCAAACCGTGGCTCACGGCGGTGGCATTGTCCCCGGTTTGGAGGTACTCCTCGCGGATGCGGCTGATGAGGAAGACTTCGTAGTCCATCGAGAGACCGAAGAGGATAGCGAACATCATCATCGGCAGGAAGGTTTCAATGGGGCCCGTCTGGACGCCGATGATGTCTGCGCCCCAGCCCCACTGGAAGACGGCGACGATGACTCCGTAGGCGGCCCCGATCGAGAGCAGGTTCATGATCGCCGCCTTGAGGGCGACGAGCACGGAGCGGAAGACGATCATCAGCAGGATGAAGCTGAGGCCGATGACCCCGCCGAAGAGGAGCGGCATGCGGCTCGTGATCTTGTCCTGGGCGTCCACGTTGCCGGCAGTGGCACCAGTGACCAAGAGTTCGGCCTTTGTGCCGGAAACGGCCCCTGGCAGTGACTCCTTGCGCAGACGATGGACAAGGCGGGAAGTCTCCCTGCTCTGTGGCGAGGTGCCGGGAATCAGGCTGATGAGCGCTGTATCGCCAGTGGGATTGAGAACCGCTGGGCTAACTGCGACGACATCCGCGGTGGCGCGAATCTTCTCGACGGCGGAATCGATGATCCCCTTGCGTGCGGCCGGGTCTGGTTCGGCGGCGAGGTTCGCAACCACGAAGAGCGGCCCGTTGAAACCCGCGCCAAAGCCCTTCACCAGCAAATCGTAGGACTGGCGAGCGCGGTTGGCTTCTGGAAGGTTGCCCGCGTCGGTGAATCCCAGTTCCATTCTCAGGATTGGCGTAGCGAGGAAGAGCAGGATGACGGCGGAGACGAGGAAGTAGGTGAGCGGCCGCCGTTGAATCTGCTGGCTGAGGCGGAACCAGGCACTATTGGTGTCCACGCCCTCGGTGCTATGGAGGAATGGCAACCGCCACTTATCGATACGCCTGCCGCTGAGCGAGAGCAGCGCGGGCATGAGCGTCATCGCGACGAGCACGGAGGTGAGGACAACGACCGCGCCGGCGGCGCCGAGGGCGGCCACAAATGGCAAGCCGACGACGAACAGACCGAGAAACGAAACGGACACCACAATCCCGGCGAAAATCACCGAGCGGCCGGCCGTGGTGACGGCGAGGACGACTGAGTCCTCAACGCTTTTTCCGGTGTGCAGGCCCTCGCGGAAGCGCGTGACGACGAGGAGGCTGTAATCGATGCCCACCCCGAGGCCGATCATGGCCGCAAATTGGGGGCTGAAGCTTGGAAGTTTCCAAAAGTTCGCTCCCAAAGCGATAACCGCGAAGCCGGTAACCAGGCCAAAAATGGCGGCGCTCAGAGGCAGGCCCATGGCGACCACAGAACCGAAGGCGATGAGGAGAATGAAGACCGCGGCGAGAAAGCCGAGACCCTCTGAACCGAAGGCCTGATCCTGGTTGGCGAGCGCGACTTCGCCTCCTACCTCCACCCGCAAGTCGGCGCCATCCACATTGTCCACGATTTGGGTGAGCGCTTTGAAGCTCGATGGCTTCACATCGAAGGCGAGCGTTGACCAGCGCACAACGGCGCGCGCTATGGTTCCGTCCTTGGAGATGTTGGCCGCGGAGTCGTACGGTGATTCGATCTCTACCACTCCAGGGATTGCAGCGACATTTTTGAGCAGACCATCGATCGTGGCTTTGGTTTCCGGGTTTGCAATTCCGGATCTGGCCTCGAAGACGAGGTCTGCATCTTGACCGGAGCGCGCCGGGAAACGGGCCTTGAGCAGATCCTGAGCTTGCTGAGATTCTGCTCCGGGGTTCTTGAATTCCGAGATGAACTTCCCCCCGAATGCAATCTGCGCGACGACCATGCCGACGAGGATGAGCCCCCACGCACCAATGACTCGGCCCCGTCGGCGATGTGAGAAGCGGGCCCACCGTTCAAGGAGTGGGACTCGGGTTTGCGGTCGGTTCATCGTGTCTCCCTCTGTGGCACGGCCTCTGGCCGGTTTGCGGTGTGCTTAGTGTTGTTTCAGCTGGCTTCGATCGAGCGTAGCCGAACTGGGTTGTGAAGGTCTTGGGCCAAGCGTTAACTTTGTGGCCGCGAGTCACCAGAGCCCCCGCACTGCTCCCGAAGAAAAGTGGCTGTGAGTTGTGCCTGGTGACTGAATGATTATTCAGTCACTTTCCTCGGGCGTCAAGGCGACTGTGCAAACGGGATGCGACCTTCACGGTAGTTCGCTCAGGGCGTGCGGTCATTGAAACTTAACCGCGCCGATCTGCTGGATTGCTATAATCCGCCCGAAATCAATCGTGCGCTCGGTCGCGCCTCGTATTCGCCGCTGTTTTGCGGTTTGCCGGGAGAGTGTTGAGTGGAAGAGCCACGAATCATCGCCGAGCGAATAATCGCTAATGTCGAGCAGGTCATCGTCGGCAAGCATCGGGAGTTGCGGCTCTCCATCACGGCGTTGATTTGCGGCGGCCACATGCTGATCGAAGACGTGCCCGGCGTTGGGAAGACGATGCTTGCGCGTGCCATCGCAGTCTCCACAGGCTGTGAGTTCCGGCGCATCCAGTTCACGCCGGATCTTTTGCCGAGCGACATCACGGGCGTGTCAATCTTCAACCAGAAGACGGGCGACTTCGAGTTCCGCGGCGGCCCGATCATCAGCCAGATTGTGCTGGCGGACGAAGTCAACCGGGCGACCCCAAAGACGCAATCGGCGCTGTTGGAAGCGATGGAGGAGCGGCAGGTCACGGTGGACGGCGTGACGCACAAGATGCCAGCGCCGTTCATGGTGATGGCCACCCAGAACCCGATCGAATACGAGGGAACGTTTCCGCTGCCCGAGGCGCAGGTGGATCGCTTTCTTATTCGCATTTTCCTTGGCTACCCGAGCCCGACGGATGAAGTGCTTGTGCTCGATCAGCAGCAGATCACGCACCCCGTGGAAACGATCAAGCAGGTCACGGACGCGAACGAGATCCTGCAGCTCCAGCGCGCCGTGAAGGAGATCTACGTGGACCCGCTGATCAAGCAGTACATCGTGCAGTTAGCGAACGCGACCCGGGAGCATGAATCGGTTTACCTTGGGGCGAGCCCGCGCGGATCCCTCGCCTTGTTCCGCACGTCACAGGCGAAGGCACTTCTCGAATCGAGAGACTTCGTCACGCCAGACGATGTGAAAGAGCTTGCGCTGGTCGCGCTCGGGCACCGGATCATCCTCAGCCCGGGGGCAAAGGTGAAGGGTGTCACGGTAGGTGATGTGGTTGCCAACTGCCTGGCGCGCGTTCCCGTGCCCGGGGCCCGGGTGAGGGCGTAGGAGCGACCATGCGGCGTTTGGCGCGAACCCTCTTCGGCAGCGATCACCGCACGCTCACGCTTGTCGTGATTCTGCTCGTGGTGGCCATCATCGTCGCGCTCGGCACTGGATTCTGGCTGTTGTTTCGCCTGGCCTACGTCATCGGTTTCGCGATACCGGCCTGCTGGGTGTTGGCGTGGTGGAACACGCGTCACGTTGAAGCGACTGTCGAGCGCCGAACGCTCCGCGGGCAGGTGGGGCAGGAGGCGGTTGAGGTGATCGAAATCCGCAACCGTGACGTGCTCCCGAAGGTTTGGGTTGAAGCGGAGGATCCGAGCGATTTGCCGGGCCATCAGTCTCGCCGCGTGGTGATTATCCCGCCGCGCCGCACACGAAACTGGATGGTGACGACAAAACTGACGCGGCGCGGGCTTTACGAATGGGGGCCGCTGCGGATCACAACGTCGGATCCGTTCGGGATCTTCAAACGCGTGCGTGAATTAGGGGGACCGGCCCAGATCCTCGTTTACCCCCCAGTAGTGGACTTGCCGCACTTCCAGGCGCCGCCCGCCAACCTGCCAGGCGAGGGCCGGTTCCGGCGGCGAACGCACTATGTGACCCCTAACGCGGGCGGCATCCGGCAGTATCAACCTGGCGACGCTTACAGCCGGATCCACTGGCGTAGTACCGCCCGCACGGGTGAACTGATGGTGAAGACTTTCGAATTAGACCCGGCGAGCGATATCTGGCTCGTGCTCGACTTGGAGCGGCGGGTTGCCGCCGGCGCCGGCGAGGAGAGCACGGAAGAGTACGCGGTGCGTACGGCGGCGAGCATTGCCCGTCACTACCTTGTTAACAATCGCCCGGTGGGAATGATCTCGTTCGGCAAAGACCTGCGTGTGCTCGAACCAGAGCGCGGCGGGCAACAACTGACTCGAATCCTCGAGACGCTCGCCACCGCGAATTCGGTTGGCGACGCTCCGCTCGGTAACATTCTGACCGAAGAACAACGGCGTTTCGGACGCCACACGACGTTGATCATCGTCACCTCGGCGACCGATGATCACTGGCTCACGGCGATCCAGTCACTTACGCAACGGGGAGTACGATCGGCGGTAGTGCTGATCGACCCGGGCACTTTCGGGAGCGATCGGTCGGCTCTGCTGATGTACGGTCAACTCGCCGCGAGCGACGTGCTCACCTACGTGGTGAGCAAAGGCGATGACCTTACACTGGCGCTCAGTCCGTCATCGACAGGAGTGGCTATGTGGCAGGGATAAACGTTCCCCTGGAGCGATCACCCGGGCGACGGCTGGGCCAGTTCGCAATCTCGGCGCCTCGAGTTGTCATGTCATGGGAAGACTGGCTGACGTTCTTCATTGCGGCGATAGCGTTCATGAGTGTGGCCGTTTCGATCGACAACGCGCATTGGGTCAGGAACATGCCGAGCATGATCCCAGCGGTGATGCTCGGGCTGCTGGTGGGGCTGATCGCGGCGCGGACGCGGCTCCCGGCGGTCGTCGTTCATCCCCTCAGCCTTATCGTCGGGATCGCGGTCGTGGCACTCGTCGCCCAGTCATACGCGGACGGCGCGAACATCAGCGAACGGCTGGCCGACTTTCGACTGCGCATGAACGAATGGGTCCAGGTGGTGCGCGCAGGCGACATCAGCAACGATAACCTGCCGTTCATTTCGCTGATCAACGGATTGGGTTTTTTGAGCACGTACATCGCCGCCTGGGCGATCTACCGCTGGCACAACGCCTGGCTGGCGATCGTGCCCGTGGGCATTGTCCTGCTGGCGAACATCAGCTTGCAGAAAGGGCAGCCGAGTGGCGCGTTCTTCGTCTTTCTGTTCGGGGCGGTGCTGCTGGTGGCACGGCTGCACCTGCAGAAGAACCAGGGGAAATGGAAGGCGGCGGGAGTTGAGTATCCGGACTTCATCAGCGTGAGTTCGGTGCAACTCACGTTCGTGCTCACGGTGCTGTTGTTGGTGGGGGCGTGGCTCGTGCCACTCGGTAGTCAGGCGAAGGCCTTCCAGGGGACATTCGATGCCGTGAAGCGGCCGTTCAACAGCCAGTCTGAGACGTTTGTGCGCCTGTTCCACAACGTTGATTCGCGCAAGGGTGCGCGCCTCCATTCGTTTGGGGACACGTTGCCGATCCAGGGCAACGTGAAGCTGGGCACACGGGAGCTGTTCGAGGTGAAGAGCCCGGATGCGGGCCTCCTCCGCGCCACAAGCTATGACGAATACACGGGGTCCGGCTGGAAGGCCGGTGAGCGCAAATCGACGCGCGTGAATGCGCGTGATCTCGCGGTCGATGAGCTGCAAGGCGATTACAAGGCACGGACGATTTCGACGCTCAGAGTGAAGGTGCTGGACTCCGAGAGCACGCTTCTCACGCCCGGCAGCCCGCTTGCCGCGAACATCGATACCACAGTAGATGCTCCGAGCAGCTTCTTGAGCGATGTTGAGCGCATGCGGAGCCGCCGGGGCTTGGAAGACGGCGACACTTACAACACGTTTGGGTCGGTGAGCACGGCCACCGCGAAACAGTTGGATAGCGCTTCAACAACGTATCCGTCCTGGGTGACGGATCGCTACCTCCAACTGCCTAAGTCGCTGCCGCAGCGAGTGCGGGTTGAGGCCGCCCGGGTTGCGGCCGAAAGGGGTGCGACGACGGAATACGCGCGGTCGCGGGCGCTGGAGGATTACATTCGCTCGTTCCCGTACAACTTGCTGGTTGAATCGGCGCCTGTCGGCCGGGATACGGTGGACTACTTCCTGTTCGACCTGAAGGCTGGCTACTTTGACTATCAGGCCTCGGCGATGGCGGTGATGCTGCGGACGCTTGGGATTCCGGCGCGAGTGGCTGTGGGTTACGCGCTGGACCCCGGTACAGGCGACGAGACGACCTACACGATTAAGAAAGACGCGGCGTATTCCTGGGTCGAGGTCTTCTTCCCGGAGTATGGCTGGGTGAACTTCAACCCGACCCAGGATCGCCCCCAGGGTGGCGCTGGCGGAATCGGCTCGGGGCTGATATCCGGTGACCCGGTGCTTGTAGACCCTGGATTCGACGACCCGCTGCGGGGCCTCGGCGATCAGCTCGCGGATCCGTCCCTTTCGCCCGCGTTGAACGAAACCGCGGTTGAGAACACTCCCGTGCCGTGGACGCTGATCTGGGTGCTGAGCGGGCTCATGGCGCTCCTCGCGGCCGGGTACGTTGGTGGTCGGCTGGCCTGGAACTGGGGGTTGAGCGATGTGAGCGGCCACGCCCGTCTGTGGGCGAAGGCACAGCGCCTGGCGAGTTGGGCGGGCCTCGGCAGCCGGGCGGCGGAGACGCCGCGTGAATGGTCCCGGCGGCTGGGTGCGGCAGTGGCGAAGCCCGATGAGGCCCAGCACCTGGCGAAGGCGTTCGAGGAGTCCCGCTACGGACGGCCCGACCTCCAGCGGATTGACGACGCGGACGCGGCGAAGTCCTACACCGGCCTGCGCGGCGCGCTCGTCGGCGCCATCTTCCGCCGTAAACCCACGACCGCCAAAGCGGCGGCGAAAAGCAAGAAGTAGCGTTACCACGGCCACTCGAACACGTTCTACGGGTATGAAATCCGCACTCGTCTCGGTGGTCGCAGACACGGCCTTAGGCTGGGCGGGCGTGGCCCTCTCCGGCCGGGGCATCCGCTACGCGACTCTCTTTCACCGCAACCGGCCTGGCGCCGAGGGTGAACTCGCGGCGTTTGGGGCGTCGCCGGACGCGTCCGATTCGCGCAGCACAGAGATCGAAGCTCTCCTCGAGGGCTACGCTGGAGATGCGTCCGCTTCGCTCGATGACTACCCGGTGGATCTTCCGG
>JBDUAL010000067.1:0-7292 GCA_040004685.1 Anaerolineaceae bacterium
GGTCGCCAGAAATGACGCTCGAAATGCCGATTTTGACTGGCGCCCCAGCATCAATGGTAACGGTGGTGAACCCGGCCTTGCCGTACTTCACGTCTCCGCCTGAACTGCCCTTGTCGTCATCGTCGCCGCAGGCTGCCACGCCGATGGCGAGCAACGCGACGAGCGCCATTATCCAGGCCCACCTGGAACCGAATCCCCTGTTCCTCAATTGCTTCCCTCCATGAGGTCTACCGACTGGTAGGTGTCGGATGAGACTACGCAGTCGGCGGGATACTAGGATTCAGTTTCAGTCCAGTCAAGGCATTGGAATGCTCCGGAGTGAAGAGAACAGGCGAATCCGCCGACTCTCAGCGGCCGTGCTGCGCGACCGGCCTCCCTGTCCGGAACTTGGCGCCAAGCTTAGATTGGGCTGGGTCCCTCTATAGCCGCCGATCTGGTTAACTGGCGAATCTTGTTAGCCGCAGCGCGCTACGGTTACGCCGCCCGGTTTGGCTCCGCAAGTGGCATGCCCGAGGCCGATGCGATCGTGAAGTACGACTTGCAGGCCGGGAACAGCCGCACGCACCTCCACGGGAAGGGACGCTACAGCGGCGAGGCTGTGTTCACCCCTCGAGACGGAGCAACGGCGGAAGACGATGGTTGGATCGGCTTCTACGTGTTCGACAACAACACAGGTTCGAGCGAGTTTGTGCTCGTCGCCTCTCACGATTTCGAGGCGGCGCCCGTCGGGCGAGTAATACTGCCGCAACGCGTGCCTTTTAGGTTCCATGGAGCTTGGATTAGCGGCGAGCAGATGGCCACGCAACGACGTTCGGGCGCCCGCTGCCGCGTTTTTGCCAGGCCTCAGTCTCCGGTAGGGTAGCCAGCCTGGACCCAGGCGATTGTTCCGCCCTCAACGTTGAAGAGGGCAAGTTCGTCCAGGCCGGCGGCCGTCGCGAACTCAGCGGCGAGCGCGCTGCGCTGACCAGACTTGCAGATGAACAGAACGTCCTTGTCGCCCGCGTAGTCGCGGATCTGCTTGCCTTCGCCGATGACAGTGTTCACAGGGATGAGCCGGACGCCCTTCGCATGGACTTCGACGTATTCATTCGGCTCCCTGACATCCACCATGACGGCTTTGCCCGCGTCGAGTTTTTCCTTCGCTTCCGCGACGGTGATTCGCGTAAATGGTTCACGGGGATCTTTTGTGGCCACTCGGGGACTCCTATTGTTGACTAAGTCACTTGATAATACCTTGGCGCGGCGCTGGACGCGACAGTACGCTTGCCGGGCCAGCGCGTACTCGCCAAACTCATCCGATGGACGTGCTGCGACCAACTGAATCTGAGGCGCTGACGGAATGGGCCCGGCGCGTGCGCGCGAACCGTGATCAAGCGGATCGGGTCCGAGAGGCTCCAGAACGTCCGGACTTTTACGCACCCGTTGCGGCGTCGTTCAAGGCAGATCCGAAGCGGAAGGACGAAGAAGCGCTCAATTTCCTCCTCTCGCTCGTCCAGAGTGAAGACAGATGGCTCGATATTGGTGCTGGCGGCGGCCGGTATACGTTTCCGCTGGCGCTTGCTTCGCGGGAAGTTGTTGCGTTGGACCCTTCGCAGGGGATGCTGACGGTGCTGCGCGAAGGGATCGCCGAACACGAAATCCGTAACGTGCGAATTGTGCAGTCGCGTTGGCCAGCTGCCGAAGGGTTCCGCGTTGATGCGTGTCTTATCTCGCACATCGGCTACGACATTGAGGCGATTGGCCCCTTCCTGGATGCGATGGAGGAATCAGCCGAACGACTCTGTGTGGCCATCTTGTTGGCCCGTTCGCCTGCGTTCGTGGCGGAACCGTACTGGCCGATCGTGCATGGCGAGGAGCGTTCGCCCCTCCCTGCTTTGCGAGAGTTCTTGGCGCTCCAGCTGGCTCGCGGCCGAATCTGCGAAGTGCGCCTCTCGCAACGGGAAGCGGGCTGGTATCGGGATGATGAAGCGGCGCTTGGGTTTCTGCGACAACAGCTTTTTGTCGAACCGGGGGGCGTAGGAGACACCAAACTCCGGGCGGCGGTCGCGGCGCTGCCCCACCATCCCGATGGCCGAGTACCCTCATCAACCGAGCCAGTGCCCCTCGGAATCGTGAGTTGGCGTCCCAAATAGGGTGGAATTCGCCAACCCCTGCGGTCATCCGCCACAATGCATACGAATTCAGAGCCGCTGGTCGTCCCAGGTCGGGGCTCGCGAGGGAAAACTTGGAACTGCGTTTCGGCGAAAAGGAAGACAAGTTGAGGGTAGAGGTTCGAGAATTCCTTCGCACCAACCTTCCAAAAGACGTAGACACCGGCGGCGGTCAACTCGGCAGCCGCACCGATGAGGCTTTTGAAGAAGCCAAGAAGTTCAACGCGAAACTGGGCAAACGCGGATGGATCGCGCCTGCTTGGCCCAAGGAGTACGGCGGCCTGGGCGCGTCCATCTACGAACAGATGGTATTCAACGAAGAGTTTGGCTATCACGGCGCACCGGATACCGGCACCCGCGGCTTCGGAGTTGGCATGATCGGGCCGACGCTGATCATCCACGGGAACGAAGAGCAGAAGAAGCGATACCTCCCTCGCATCACCAGCGGCGAGGATATCTGGTGTCAAGGCTATAGCGAGCCTGGCGCAGGCAGCGACCTCGCAAGTCTTCAGACTCGCGCCGTGCGTGACGGCGACGATTTCATCATCAACGGCCAAAAGATCTGGACGTCCGGCGGGCATCGCTCGAATCAGATGTTCTGCCTGGTTCGCTCGGATCCGGAAGCGCCGAAGCACCGCGGAATCAGCTTTCTGCTGATCGATGACATCAAAAACCAGTCGGGGTTAACGATCCGTCCGCTTGTGAACATGGCAAACCGCCACCACTTCAACGAAGTGTTCTTCGAAGATGTGCGTGTGCCAGCACGCAACCTGATCGGCGAAGAAAATCGCGGCTGGTATGTCGGAATGACTTTGCTTGACTTCGAGCGGTCTGGCATCGGTACGACAGCGGCGCAAAAGAAGACCCTCGAAAACCTCGCTCATACGCTTCGTCAGGGCGCTGCGGACACACGGGCGAAGTACCGCACCAAGCTCGCCGACTTCGCCGTCGCGAACGAGGTGGGCCGTTTCCTCGGCTATCGGATCGGCTACATGCAGGCGAACGGCATGGTTCCCAACTACGAAGCTTCGGTTGTGAAGATCTACCAGTCTGAGTTGGGCCAACGGATCTACAACTTCGGCGTCAGCATGCTCGGCCTCGGCGGCCAGATGTTGCCAGAAGAGCCACGCGCGCCGTTGGGCGGCGATCTGCCGGAGTCCTACCTGCAGTCGGTTCCGTCATCGATCTATAGCGGGACGAACGAGATTCAGCGCAACATCATCGCCACGCGCGGCCTGGGTTTGCCTCGCGGCTAAGCCAGCCTCGCGGCTAGGCCAGCCTCAGGCTGTACCACTCGAAGGCCCTCCGACGGAGGGCCTTCCCTCGTTAGTCAAGCTTATTCGATTCGAACACGGCGCCGCCCCGCCCCGGAGCAACATGTATCCCTGCAGACGGCCGCCGCTTCCGAATGCGTCCCCGAGCCGAGACTGCACGACCATCATCGTGGCCTGCCTCCGCGTTTTGCGCGGAGTATAGATTGCGGCGGAGTACAATGGAGACGTGCTTGCGCCTGGCCGGTTCGAACGCCGAATTGCGGCCACTGGGACGGTTTCACTGTTGAGCGTCCTTCTGTTTTTCGCTGCGCTCGCGTACTGGCAGGTCTGGCGGACCGACCTGGCTACCGATGCGGGCAATCCACGAGCGCTGGTGGGTTTCAGCGACCCACTACGGGGCCGGATTCTTGACCGCCGCGGCAACGAACTGGCGGTCTCGCTGCCTAGCGGAAAGCGAAGGTATACCGACGCATCGGTTGCACACGCGGTAGGTTACCTGGACGCACGTTTCGGCGCGCAGGGCGTTGAACTAGTGTTCAACGAAGAACTCTCGGGCAAAGGGAGACCGTCGTTCAGTTCGGCGCTGAACGCTGAGTTTCGGCGCACCGGTCAGCGCGGCCTCGACGTCCAGCTGACCCTCGATCCGGTTATCCAGCGCGCCGCAGCGACCGCGCTGGGAGCACGAAAGGGTTCGGTCATCGCCTTGGATCCTCGGAACGGCGAGGTACTGGCGATGGTGAGCGTCCCTACCTACGATCCCGGCGCCCTGGCCGCTGCAGGCGATGCTCTGGCCAACGACCCAAACTCACCGTTGCTGAACCGGGCCACACAGGGCCTTTATCCTCCAGGGTCAACGTTCAAGACGGTGACCGCATCGTCACTGCTTGAAAACAAGGTGGTAACCCCGGAGACGATCGTCACCTGCAAGGACAAGGTAGTGATCGATGGTTTCCCCGTGAGTTGCAACAACGTTGTCCAGGGGCCCGGAACCTATCCCTTCAAGAACGCTTTTGCCTTTTCCGTAAATGCGATATTCGCCGAGCAGGGCGTCAAGCTCGGATGGGATCGGCTGCTGGAGACGGCCGGGAAGTTCGGATTCGGCAGACGGTTGGCCTTCACGCTCCCAACGTCGACGACGCAGGTGCGTGCTGCCGAGTCGGCGCAGACTAAGGCGCTGCTGGCAAGTACCGCCTTTGGCCAGGGCGAGATTCTCGCCACACCGCTCCAGATGGTGGAGATTGCAGCGATCATCGCAAACGACGGCGTACTCGTGAGTCCCCACTTGGGATTTGCCGTCAAGAATGGTTCACGGTTAGTGGAGATGCTTGAACCGCCGTCATCGAAGCGTGTGCTGTCGAGCGACATTGCGCGAACCATGCGCGACCTGATGGTTGCCGTGGTCGAGAACGGACAGGCCGCTGGAGTGGCAATTTCTGGCGTGCAGATAGGCGGGAAGACGGGCACGGCCGAGCTTTCCGACGATGGAACCTCGCACGCTTGGTTCATCGCGTTCGCACCCTCGAACAACCCGGTGATTGCAGTTGCGGTTATCGTCGAGCGCGGGGGCCGCGGCGGCGAAGTTGCGTCTCCCATCGCCGGACAAGTAATCAAGGCGGCGTTGAACCGATGAGCGACGATTCGCCGCGGCTCGAGAGGCTGCTCGAAGGCGCCGCGAGACGAGTGAGCGGAGGCGGGCTTCATCCCCTGGAGCTGTTACAGCGAGTGCGGGGCGCGGCGGAGGCCAGCGTCCGAGACGGGGTGGTGGCAAACGATTTCACGATTCGGCTCAGCAGCGGGGACTACACAGCGTACCAACCTGCATTCGGGGCACTGCAAGATGAAATGCGCGGAGTGCTCGATGAGTTGGAGCGAACGCGTGGCTGGGCACGCCTCGGCGAACGGAGACTCGTCTTCGTTGAGAGTGTCGCGGTGCAGAAAGGGCTGCCGGTCGTGGAAGCGCGCTTTTCGGATCCACGTCATCGCGATTTCGCGGCGCCGAGGGGAGCGACCCAGCGCATTCGCCGCCACCGCAACCTCCTTCTGCATCTGTCGGACGGTTCGTCGGTGGCGCTCTCGCACACTCCGTTCAGCATCGGACGTGGACCGGGGAACGACCTCGTAGTCCCCATCCTCTCCGTTTCTCGAAAGCACGCAGAAATCGTTCGAACCGAAGACGGCCTTGTTATCCGCGATCTCGGGAGCCGGAACGGGATAGTGGTCCGCGGAGCACGCGTTGGGGAGCAGAGACTGGATGGGGGCGACCACGTCACCTTAGGGGACATCGAACTCTGGCTGGGGGCGCTATGAGCGGATCAAGCGAATTGCTTCTACTTCGTCTGACGCTGATCGCGATCATCTTCCTATTCGTGCTGTTCACTGCATTGACCATGCGGGCGGGCCTGCGGACGACGGCGGTGGCGCATCCCCGCCAGGGTGTTCCAGGGCGGATGGGTATGCGTCTGGTTGTCACCTCTCCCGGTGAGACGGGTCTTGTGCCGGGGACCGAGTTCGCGGTTGCTGGGACGATGACTCTTGGCCGGGACGGAGACAACGGAATCGTGCTTGGTGACGCATCGATTTCGAACCGGCACGCACGCCTGGAGCGGGTGCGCGACGGTTGGCGGCTTGTCGACCTGAAAAGCACCAATGGGACCTTCGTGAACGGTCGCGGGGTTGGCGCTGGTGGCGTGGTATTGAGAGGCGGGGAGCAGATTTCATTTGGCGCCGTCGCTATGAGGGCGGAGCGATAGCCGCTCCGGCGCGACGGTTCGACACCCCGATGACCAGGCCAACCAAGACGAAGTTCACGATCAGACTCGAGCCCCCGTAGCTGACGAATGGGAGCGTGATACCCGTGGTGGGGATGATGCGCAGGTTCCCGGCGATGATCACGGCCGCCTGTGTCGCAATGAGCAGGGAGATGATGGCGGTAAGTAAGCGGCCGTAGTCGTCGTGCATGCTGAGCGATACGCGGAGGCCGGCGAACAGAAGCAGCACGTAGAGCAGGACTACGCCGAGGGCGCCCGCCAGCCCCAGCTCCTCGGCGATCGAGTCGAAGATGTAGTCCGTGGTGGCCGCTGGGACGCCATCCGGTTGGCCGAGGCCGAGACCCTCACCCGTGACGCCGCCGGCCTGCACGGCGTAAAGGCTCTGCACGGTCTGGTATCCGCTCGTGTCGCCCGTTGCGTAGGGATCGAGCCATACGTCAACGCGCGCACGGACGTGGTCGAACGCGAAGTAGCCGAGGATTCCCGTACTGGCGAGAAGCATCAGCCCGCCGATTACGAAACTGAGCCTCCCCGTTGCGACATAAAGCGCACCGATCGTCAATAACAACAGGAGGGCGATGGAACCGAGATCTTTGAGAAGAGCAAGGGCCGCGATCGCGATGAAAAGCGTTGCGAGCAGGGGGAGCAGGTACGGCAGGGCGGAGTAGGAACGCCCGCCAAAGCGGAGCCGCGGTGAGGCGAGCACACTCGATTCGTCTGTGAGGTAGCCCGTAAGGAACACCACCAGAAAGAGCTTTATCAGTTCGGTCGTCTGAACTGTCTGCCCGCCGATGGTGATCCAGAGGCGCGCTCCATTGATGGTCGTCCCGAGGAAGCCGGTCGCCACGAGGAGAAGCACTGCGACCAGCGCCGAAGTGTACTTGTACGAGCGGAGCCGCGAGTAGCCGCGAGCCGCCCAGGCCGTTCCAACCATAAGAAGTACACCTAGGGTGATCCAGTTCGCCTGCGCCGAAGCGGCCCCTGGCGCCAGTCTCACGACAAACGCGAGGCCGATTGCAGTCAGAAGCACCGCAACGGCGTACGGCTGCGCGGCGGAGCGAGGGGCGACGAAGCGCAGCCCGAGGTGACCGGCAAGCGCC
>JBDUAL010000068.1:0-7275 GCA_040004685.1 Anaerolineaceae bacterium
TCGTGTTCTGTGAACTTGCCTAGGGCCGCCGAAAGCGGCGAGTGGTCCGGCGGTGGCTGCGGACCGGGTGGCCTCATCAGGCGAGCCTCTTACTGGATCACGCCGGCGCACCCCGGGTCAGCAAGATCCGTCTTGCCGTCTAAGTCATTATCTATTCCGTCAACACAACTGCTGCCGCTGCCGTAGTGGCTGTCCTCTGGGGTGCTGAGCGGATTCGAGGGATTGGACCCGTACAACACTTCGTTCGCGTTGGAGACCCCATCGCCGTCGCAATCGGCCGAAGGGATGCTCAGGCAAGCGACTGTCGGGGTTGCCGTCGGAGGAACCGAAGTTGGCGTTGGCGTCCTCGTGGGAGTTGCAGTCGGAGTCGGCGTTCTTGTTGGCGTTGCGGTGGGAGTTGATGTTGGGGGCGGCGGAGCCGAGGTAGGGAAAGGAGTGGGTGGGACCGGAGCCACCGTGGGGAACGGAGTGGGCGGCATCGGAGTCCTAGTGGGCGTAGAAGTCTGGTTTGGCGACAACGTTGATGTCCGAGTCGGAGTCGCTGTCGAAGCGGCGGAGGTGGCGCTGCCGGTCGACGGCGTGTTTGTCGGCGCGGAGCTACCACCCGAACCCGTTCCTCCACCAGAGCCAGAGCCCGAGGTCGACGTGTTCTGGTTGCCGAAACCACCAGGCTGATCGGAGCTACCAGATTGTCCGGAACCACCGCCGCCGGCCGTGCTATCGGATGGCGTCGCCGTGGCGCTGTCCGAAGTCAACGCGCCGGGCGCGAGCGTCGCCGCGAGCCGCGCTCTGGGCGTTGGTGTTCGAGTAGGGGTGGGCGTTGGCGTCGCGTGCGGGCGGCGGGACCCTTCATCCGCAACACGATCCGCGGCCACCGCTCCGCCGTCCCCAGCCTCTCCGAGTGCGGGCAGCACACCAAGCCCGATAGCGAAAATCGCCAGCAAACACATGCCGCCAATGTGGGCGAACGCGTTGGACCTAAGGAGGCGTCTGCTCTTGCCGCTACCCAGCAACCAGTTCAGCAAGGCTCGGAGCAATCTCTGGAGCGCCCGCTTCCGCCGCCGCAGACGCTTGTTTTCGATGGAATGCAAGACTGACCGGACGGTAGCCCAGAGGCCCAGGCTTACCAGCCCTGCCATGGCGACGCTGAATCCCCCGGAGATCATTGTGACGCGTCCGCTGAGAGACAGCCGGATCAGGTTGCCGACCACACCGGCAAGAGCGGTGGCCAGGAGCGCGATGACCCCCGCTGCAAGTGCAAACCAGCTGCCGGAAGCCATCCAGCGGCGGAAAGGCGCCGGCGAATGCCATTCAAACGCGGGCAGGGTTTCCGCTTCCTTTTGGATCGAGGCGACTGACGCCTGGTCCAGGAGGAGCGGGATAAAGGACAGCGGGACGGGGGAGATTGCTTGCTTGCGCTTCGGGAGCAGCATCGTGATCAGTCCACGCACCTGGGTCCAAAGACCGGTGGCCACCAGGAGCAGGAGACCGAGCCGGATTGCCATCTCCCTTCCGGGGCTCCCGGAGAGCGCGGCCCACGTCCCCAGCGCGAGGCCCGCGACGGTGACAATGGCGAGGCCGATTGTGACGACGCGGATGACGGGCTTCACGGCGAGATGACGGTTGGATCTGCCCGCCGGTCTTTGTTGGGGGCTTTCCGGGAGCGCGACCTTTCCCACCGGCGCCCGGCTGATTTCGTCAACGGATTCCTGATCAAGTAAGAGAGGCCGCCACACAGGCGTCGCTGGAGTGGCCGAGTCGTTCACCTTGCTGAAGCTGGTCATGGTTTTGCGTTACCCGCCTGACCGGGCCAGTTCGATTGCCTCGTCGAGCGTCGTTCGAAACTCGGGGCCCTCCTCAGCGCCGAAGTCCCATTGTCCGCGCGCGGACTTCGAAAACACGGCTGCCAGGGTGAGCTCCGCTCCTTGCGCGCGTATCGACCCTGCGATGACGCTCCCGGCGCCGTGGGCCTCGAAGATCAGGTCAAGCGGCACAGGTCCCGGCGCATCGATGGCGGAGTCGGCGATGGCGTAGTTCGCGGCGCGGGCCAGGTGAGGGTCAAGTTGCAGGTTGAGAAGCCCCGGCCTGGTAATAAACGTCAGCGGTACAAGCACTCGTCGCCCCTCAGGGAGGAGTACCAGGACGGCGCGAGCGGGCCACCCGGAAGCGACGGGCTCGACTTTGCGCCGACTCGGAAGCGAGTAGAGGTGGTTGCCTCCTTCGAGCACCACCGGTTGCCAGCCGGCGATGCCGTACCTCGGAGTGACCACCCGGGTCCCGGGCCGGGCATTCTCTAAACGACCACGCAAGCGGCTGAGGACTACCGGCGTGAGGTAGGCGTAAATCACGTCGGCGTCGACCGAGGTTGCGAAGATGTCGTCGACCTCGACCGTGCCGGCGAGATCAGACTCGGCCAGCGCTTTGCGAGCAATAGCGGCCAGCTCCGGGTCGATCTCGACACCCCGGACCTCTGCTCCGCGCAGCGCCGCCGCTACGAGGACGCGGCCATCGCCGCACCCCAGATCGAGGAATCTCGTCCCACGACCGACGCCCGCCAGTACAAGCGCACCCTCGATGGATTCGTCCGGGGTGGGCGCCCAGAAAGCCCAGCGTTCTGGAGGGGGAGCGACGCTCAGGGTCATATCGCCGGTCAGAGCTCGCTTTCGTCGTTGTCGGCGTCGACGTCGGCGTGCGGATCGAGGTGAAGGTCGAGGCTATCCGGAAGATGGCCTGCCAGGCCGGGAAGCATCGCCGGCGGACCAGATGACGGCTTGAGGTTGAGGAGCGTGGAGGATTCGAAGTGGTCGTCTAAGACCGGTGCGCCAACAGGAAGTTTGTCCGAATGGCCAACTCCGAGGTTCGCCAGGCGATCGTGCGAGTCATGGACGTCCGACTTGTCAGCGAGCAACGGCGACGCAGGATGCTCCCCGGGCTGGGGAACCCCGGAGTGCGGTGAGGACCCGCGCTCGACGAGGCTGATCTCTCCCTTATGGTCGGTTTGGGTCGATTCCCTATCGACCACGGACGGTGCGTCACGGGTGATGACCGCCTCCTTCATCTCCACTTTCAGGAACTCTTTCTGGTCCCCGCCAGCCTTGCGGGACGCCGAATCCATGAGGCTGGGGCTGCTCTTGTCGGTGTAGTGGACGATGGGGATGTCATGCGGCGCGTTCGCCGTGTTCGGGTAAGGAATCGGGGTACCGGCCGGGGCAGCCGGTGTTTGCGTGTCTACGACATGTTCCATCTTGATATCGAAGTGGTCGCTGCTTGCCGGAGGCCCGCCGCCGGTTGGATTTACCCCCTCCACCTTCAAGCCCGTCGGTGGCTGACGGAGCCCGGTAACTTCACCACCTTCTTGGGGGTCGCTGCTTGCGAGGCCGGTTTCGCGGGTCCCCTCCAACTTCAAGCCCGTCGGTGGACGCCGGAGTCCGGTAACCTCACCGTCCGCGTCGGGAGCCTCCCTAACCGTAATGGTCGCTTCCTTTAAGTGTTCCCCGCGGACAGTGTGTAAACGACGCGCGGTCACCTCGCCACCCTCTTGCGGGTCACTACTCGCCAGGCCGGTTTCGCGCACCCCTTCCACCTTCAAGCCCGTCGGTGGACGACGGAGCCCGGTAACTTCACCACCTTCTTGGGGGTCGCTGCTTGCC
Source organism: Anaerolineaceae bacterium (assembly GCA_040004685.1). GTDB lineage: Bacteria > Chloroflexota > Dehalococcoidia > Tepidiformales > Tepidiformaceae > PNKC01. The sequence goes on from JBDUAL010000068.1 coordinate 3,651, forward strand.
AGGGGCGAGGTGTTTACCCCCTCCACCTTCAGGCTCCCCGGTGGACGTAGCCCGGTAATTTCACCACCTTCTTGGGGGTCGCTGCTTGCGAGGCCGGTTTGATGCACCCCTTCCACCTTCAGGCTCCCCGGTGGATTGCGGAGTCCGGACAAATCGCCAGACTGCGCTCCTCCGAGTGGAGTCGGCGCTGGCCTGAGCGGGGTAAACGAGCCACCCTCTGACGCAGGGACGGACCCGAGGCTACCCCCCTGACTCCTCGCTAGCTCCGTGGCATCTGGCTTGCTGCCGGCAGCCTTCTTGAACGCGTCAGTGAAGACCTTGATCAGGGACATGGAGAGCCTCCTATGCGGTTTCTACGGTCGGCGCCCGTCGCCGGATGTCGATGAACAGGCAGGATGAGGTATCGATGTTCGGGAGAAGTTCGCCGAAGGTTTCTAGTGTCGCGGTGAGATGGGAAATGCTCCCGTTCCCGGTGGTGTTGATAAGTGTGACTGGCTGGCTCCCCGGATACGACTCGAGGAGGAGCGCAACGAGCGGCCCGTACGCTTCCGCCGAGCCCCCGTCCGCCGCGAGGCCTGCAATCTCAAGCAACAGCAGAGGCATACGCGGGTTGAGGGCAACAGGCCGCGCCACCAGCCCGCCGGCGGTGATCGTCTGAAGGCCAGCCCTCCCAACATCGATGCCGATCTCGGCAACAACGACGTCCAGGACTGATACGCCGGGGAAGATGCGCACAGCGAGCTGTAGCCGGTTGGCCTCCGCTGCCAGGTAGCGCGTGATAGCGTTTGCGAACAGCGGGCTACCTTGCGAAATGAACATGGCGGGCGGGTCTTTTTGGGCCCGGGCGAGTACGGCCTGTCCGATGGCAGCGTAGCCCTCGGCGAATGACCTGTCGGTGAGCAGGTGATCCAGCTCGGTGAGCTCCACGCCCTGGCGGGCCAACAGCGTCCGAAGGCGTTCAGGGAGACCCAGCGACAGGGCCTGCCCGATAAACACAGCCATCTGCTGCGCCTCCACTGTCAATTGCAGCGGGCTCGACGAGCCAAAACCTGCCAGCACTAACGCGGGGCCGGTGAGATCGGCCATGGACGGGCACCTGACTTGACGTTTGCGCCATCCTATCGGCGTCGGCGTTCGATGTCACGCAAGAATTGTTGCGTCGTCATGTCGTCGCCGAAGAATGTGGTCTGCACCGGACGTATGTCGGGGGCATTGAACCCGGTGAACGAAATGTCTCGTTCATCATCATTTGCCGCCTCGCGGTGCGTTGGGTTGCACTCCTTCTGACCTCATAGCTCGCGTCCCGTCCCTCCGGGAGCGGGAGACGGGTAGCGGCGAAGGCATGGACGGAGAAGCCACGTCCCCGTCGACGTGTGAAACGGGGCGCGCCAAACGCCGTTCATCTTGTCTGGTGTCGCTCTCTCACGCCGCAGGTCTTCGTTAGTTGGCCATTGAGAGTTTAGCACGCTTGTTCTAAACTCTCGGGATGGCTGTCCCTTATCGCTCAACAGTGCCGCGCCTGCCATACGGAAGTGGGCAGTCCGCGATTGAGCGCACGCTGAAGAGCGATGGCAACTCGGAATCGTCATCGAAAAGCGCTTATGTGGAGCTGCATGCCCACTCCTGCTGGTCTCTGCGCGAGGGCGCGAGCAGCAGCGATGAGATGGTGGATCGCGCGGTGCGACTGGGCTACGCGGCGATGGCGATCACCGACCACGACAACCTGTACGGCGCGATGGAGTATGCAAAGGCCGCCCACGAACGTGGCCTGCGCCCAATTACCGGCTGCGAACTGACGGTTGCTTCGCACGATGGCACATTCCCGGAGACCTACCACCTGACGGTCCTCGCTGAAACCGTGGATGGCTACCGCAACCTCTGCCGCCTGCTGAGCCGCGCCTACCGCACCTACGGCAAGGACGAACCGCGCGTCGAACGCGATTGGCTGTTCGAACTGAACGACGGACTGATCGTGCTTTCGGGCTGTCGGCGCGGCGAGATTTCGCAGCTGCTGGAGGCTGGCCAGAAACAGCGCGCTGATAGCGCCGCCAACGCCTATCGCAAGGCGTTCGGCGCGGCGCGGTTCTTCATCGAGCTACAGCACCACGATGTCTACGGCGATAGCCAACTGGTGGCCTCACTGGCCGAACTGGCGGAACGGACTGGACTAGAGGTGGTGGCAACGAACAACGCGCACTACCACGTGCGCAGCCGCCATCGCCTGCACGACGTTTTGGTGGCGGTACGGCACCGCCTGACGCTGGATAGCTCGCACCGCGAACGGCGGCCGAACTCAGAGTTCTTCTTGAAGCGCGGCGATGCGATGGCTCACCGCTTCGCGCGCTACCCGCGAGCTGTTTCGAACACCCTGGTGATCGCCGACCGCTGCCGCTTCGACCTGACGACGGACCTGCCGTACCGGCTGCCGGACTACCCGGTACCCGAAGGCTCAACGTTGGATAGCTTTCTGCGGGGCATCTGCGAACGGGCGTTTCGGCGCAAGTACACACCGTTGGAGCCAGCCGCCTTTGCTGACGCACGCGATCGGCTGGAGCGTGAGCTTTCACTGATCAAAAAGCACGGGCTGGGCGGCTTCTTCCTCGTCTACTGGGACATACTGCAGATGGTGAACGAGATTGCACAGAAGCTACGCGGCCGCGACCCGACACTGGCAAGCGACGAACGCCCGGTGGGCCGGGGCCGCGGCTCGTCGGTCAGTTCGATCGTCTGCTACCTGATTGGGCTTTCGCACATTGACCCGGTAAAGAACAACCTCTACCTCGAACGCTTCCTGAACGAAGAGCTGCATTCGTTGCCGGATATCGACCTCGACTTCCCGCGCGATATTCGCGACGAACTGTTGCAGCGTATCTACGACCGCTACGGCGAAGAGCACGCGGCGATCGTGGCGGCGTTCCCCACGTACCGCTTCCGCAGCGCGGTGCAGGATATCGGCAAGGTACTGGGGTTACCCGCGCCCGTGCTGGCGAAGCTGAACAAGCTTGGCGACGGGTTTGCGAGCGCCCATGACATCGCCACTGAGATGCAGCATGTCCCCGAACTGCGGCCGCTGGTCAATGCACCGATTTGGAAGGACCTGGTGGAACTTGCCGGGCAAGTGGCGGGTTTTCCGAGGCATATTGGTCAGCATGTTGGTGGTGTCGTTATTTCGGCGGAGAAGCTCTCCTCAGTGGTGCCTGTCGAACCAGCGCGCATGGCCGGGCGCTTCGTCTGCCAGTGGGACAAGGATTCGGTGGACGATGCGCGCTTCGTGAAGATCGACTTCCTTGCGTTGGGCATGCTCTCGGCGGTGGATGACTGCCTGAACATTGTGGAAGAGGTACAAGGGGTACGCGTTGACCTTGGGCGCATCCCACACGACCGCCCGGAGATCTACCAGTCGATTCAGGAGGGCGACACGATGGGCGTCTTCCAGATTGAAAGCCGCGCCCAGGTGCAGACGCTACCCCGGACGCAGCCGCGGAACATCGATGACCTTGCAGTGCAGGTGGCGATTATCCGGCCCGGGCCGATCCTTGCAGGGGCCTTTCACCCGTACATGGAGTACCGCGAAAAGCTCGCACGAGGGGAAGACGTGTTCATCGACTACGGACACCCCGAGCTG
>JBDUAL010000069.1:0-7271 GCA_040004685.1 Anaerolineaceae bacterium
GCTGTGCCGCCGGAGCCAGGTAGCGGTACGCCGGCCAGCCAATCGCAGCAAGCACGGCGTAGCCGAAGAATGCCGCGCTGCCTGAAGTGCCGGGCACGGAAATCGCCGCGAACGGAAGGTCAGCAGCCGCTCGTGCGACGCTCGTGGTGAAGGCGAGCGGATAGTAGGCGACTACTCCCAGCACCTGTCCGGCGGAGGCACTGAGTACCCCAGCGCCCGCCGACAACGCGCTAAGCCAGAATGCCAGCACGAACGCTGGCTCGACGACGATGTTGGCCAGCGGCCCAACTAACGAAACCTGTCCGAAGTTCACCCAGGTGATAGGAAGGGTGGCAACCGTTGCGGATAACGTCAGCGCCGCCACATCGATTGCAAGCGCCGGGATGAACGTTCGCGCAGACGTACGGTCGGCCGCCCAGCGCAACGCCCACCGTATCCACGGTCCGAATACCACCAGCCCCGCCGTCGCCGAAAGACTCAGCTGGAACCCGAGGTCCCGCGCCACTGCCGGGCTCCACGCCGTCATCGCAATCGCCGCCGCGCCGAGCGCCGAGAGCGCGCTCTGTTGCCGGCCCAAGTACGTCCCGAACAGGAACACAACAGCCATCACCCCTGCCCGCATCACGCTTGGCGAGAGTCCGGCGATGAGCAGGTACGAACCCACCGTGATGATCGCCGGGATCAGCGCCCAGCGACGTCCAAACAGCGGCACTGTCACGAGAAACGTTAGCGCCGTAACAAGCGTGACGTTCGAACCGGAGACTGCGACGATGTGCGCCAGTCCGGTCGTTCGGAAGTCCCCGTAAAGGTCGTCCGGGAGATTGCCATCCCGCCCGAAAGCGATGCCTGCCCCGAGCGAGGCCTCCGGCTCTGGGAGCGACCGCTCTAAAGAATGCTGGAGATTGAGACGCGCCTCCCCGAGGTTCCGCGAAACCTCCCAGCGGCCTGGCTCTGACGTCACCTGCACTTTCGGGAAGTACATCGTTCCGACGACTCCCCGCCGAGCGAGATAGCTGCGATAGTCGAAATCGGGGAAGATCGGCGGTTCCTCCAGCTTGCCGCTAATCCGCACCGCCGTACCCGGAAAATACTCGGCGTATTGGTTGACGCTGATTCGCACCTTGCCGTTTGAAGGTCGTCGCTCGCCTGCAACGGTGACGTAGTGAGTCTCCACTTCGTAGCTCGCGGTGGCCATCCCGGGATCCGGTTCGGAGGCAACCTCGCCTTCGAGTTCCACCTTCGCGCCCACGTATCTGGCGACGTCGGGCGCGGCGCGGTTTTGCCACTGATCGAATCGCCACCCACCCACCAGCGCCAGCAGTGCCGCGGCGATCACGATCACCGCGCCATGTCGTCCAAACCTCGCGTAAACGAACGGCAACGCGCCGGACAGGATCGCTGTAACAGCCCACCAGGGCCCAGCCCAAAGCGCGACGGACGCCATCGAAAGTAGCCAGGCCAGCGAAATCAGCACCAACGCCATTGCGCGCGGACGCTACCAGAGTATTGGTGCGCGTGCCGCGTCGTTGACGATCGCTCCACCCTTCCTTACAGTCCGGCGGGGGCGGTCAGCGCATGCCTACCGCCCAAGGAGACGTGTCCATGGTTTCTCAGAAGCGTGAAGCGGCGATCGTTGGCATCTACGAGTATCCCCTGCGAAAGGCCCCCGGAATCACGCCGCTGCAGATGAAAGCGCAGTGTGCCGCGAAAGCCCTGGACGATGCGGGACTCTCCTGGAGCGACGTCGACGGCCTCTACGACGCTCAGGACGGCGCCGGTTCGGCCGGGCTTGGGCTCGCCGAATACTTCGGCTTCAAGCCCAGCGTGATTGACACGACGCAGGTCGGTGGCAGCTCGTACGAATTCCACGCCGCCCACGCCCGCCGCGATATTGCGGCCGGGAAGTGCAAGGTCGCGCTCCTCACTTACGGCTCAACGGCGCATAGCGATATGCGCCGCATCGGCACCGGCGGCGGCGGTGGCGGCGGCTACAGCCCCGGTTCGTCAAGTCCGCTCAGCAACATGACTGACTCGTGGGGTATGACGCTCATCTCGAACTACGGGATGGTCGCCAGCCGCCACATGTACCAGTACGGCACCACCTCGGAGCAACTCGCCGCGATCTCCGTCGCCACCCGGGCGCACGCCATGCGCAACCCCGAGGCCGTCCAGGCGATGAAAGACCTCGAGTTCGTGGGTGTCAACGAGATCACCGTCCAGGATGTCCTCAACTCTCGCATGGTCGCCGACCCCCTCCACCTGCTCGAGTGCTGCATGGTTTCCGACGGCGGCGGCGCGGTCGGTATCGCTTCGCTGGAGGTCGCAAGCAACTGTAAGAAGAAGCCGGTCTGGATCATCGGCAGCGGCGAAGCCACCAGGTACTCCGAGAACGGGAGCGACATAACGGTCAGCGCCGCCGCCCAGTCTGGACCGCCGGCTTTCGCCGAAGCGGGAATCACGCCCGCCGAAATCGATATCGCGATGATCTACGACTCGTTCACGATTACCGTGCTGGTGATGCTCGAAGACCTCGGCTTCTGCAAGAAGGGCGAGGGTGGCCCGTTCGTCGCCGGCGAACGGCTCCACTTCAAGAGCCCCCTTAAGCCAGTGATCAACACGGACGGCGGCGGCCTCAGTTCGAACCATCCCGGGATGCGTGGCATCTTCCTCTTGCTTGAGGCGACTCGCCAGCTTCGCGGAGAATCTACCTCTCAGGTCGATGGCGCCAAGCTCGCTGTCGCTCACGGCAATGGCGGCATGCTCGCCACCAGCCACACCGGTGGCACCATCATCCTGGCGAGGGACTGATTTGCCAAGACCACAACCGCGATTCCCCGAACCCGATACGCAACCCTTCTGGGAAGCGACCAAAGAGCACAAGCTGACCTATCAGGTCTGCTCGAACTCCCACGTCATCTTCTTCCCGCGCGCCCACTGCCCAGCCTGCGGCTCAATCAAGCTCGAAACGCGCGAGTCAAAGGGCGAAGGCGCCGTCTACACCTACAGCGTCGTGCGCTTGAACCGTCACCCCGCATTCGCCGCACTCGGCCCCTACGCCGTCGCCTACGTGGACGTGGACGAGGGCTTTCGTGTGCTCACGAATATCGTCGGCCTCGCTGACCCAGTGAAGGACGCGAAGATTGGCCAGCGCGTGAAGCTCCAGTGGGAAGATCAGGAAAGCGGCATCTCCCTCCCAATGTTCACCCCGGCTTAGTCAAGACCCACAGACTAATCCAATCTGTAACGCCACCAGCGGGAGCGGATCGCTCGAAGCAACGCGATATTTCGCCCATCCGACAGGCGAACCGACGCCACCGCTCCAAATCCCAAATGGTGAATTCGTCTAGCGACGCCTCGTCGGCCGTGGCTTCACCCAATTCCGGCTGATCAGGAACCGCGTCGTCAGCCGCGAAAGACCAAAGCCGAGCAACAGCGCAAACGCCACGAACACGCCGTAGGTCAGCGCCGAGTTCTCGGCCGCCTGGACGATGACGCCGAAATACAGCCCGATGAATCCGCCCACCGAGAAGGCGAAGTAAACCGGGAACGTCTTCCACTTCCAGTTAGGCATGGCTACCGGGACGTACGGGGCCACCCCTCCACCACCGTCGCTGGGAGACTGCACGGCACGCACACCTCCCCCAACCGATGCTCGCTTCGCCCGTCGTCTCGCGGTGCTCACGATGGCACCCCGAAGCGCAGCCGGAACGCCATGTCGCAGCGCTGGCACATGGGTACAACGTCGCGTCCCAACAGGTCGCGGAAACCGATTTCGTGGACTCCGCACTTCTCTCCCGCTTCGTTCAAACGTGCATCCGGGAAGTGGAACCAGCCACCACAATCAGCACACACCAGCACACTCCTCGCCCCCTCGGACCTCTTGCACTCGCAGCATACGTCGGCATTCACTTCCGCCCCTGCACATACGCCAGAACGTCCCGCCGCTCAAAGAGAAAAACCCCGCTCGACGTTCGCCGATGTCGCAGTTCGCCGGCTGCGGCTGCACCGCTTATCCAGTCTTCGGTCATGCCCACGGCCAGCGCCGCCTCGCCAAGGTCCAGGACGTCATCGAGCCTCGCCTCGACCTCGGGCTGATTGAGGCACGAATCGCACGCGAACTCCAGCCCGAGGTGGTCTTCATTGATCCACACCTGCCCGCAGTCCGTGCCCGCCAGATCGGTCCTTTGATTGAGGTGGTACGCCTTCCCGCAAGAATCGCACGTGGCGAACATGTGCACGGCAATCGTCAGTCCGCAAACTGAACAGGAGATCTCTGGTGCTGACATAGGGTGAAGGGCTCCCGCAAAAACGATACCTTATCCTTGACTCCGGCAAAACGGCGCCCATATGATTAGGCAACCTTAGCAATTCCTGTGAATCGTAACGGCGATCCACGCATCTCGGCGGGAGGTTCTGTGCAGCTGGCTCCTCCACCTGCCTACGACGACCTCGTAGAGCGGCTCGGCGTGAAGCCGTTGCCGGACGGTCTGCTCGGCCAGGCACTCACTCACGCTTCCTATTTGAACGAAGCCGACGCGGGCGCCGAATCAAACGAACGACTGGAGTTTCTCGGGGACTCGATCGTCGGGATGGTCATTGCGGATGAGCTCTTCCGAAGGTTCCCGCTCGCCGGTGAAGGCGATCTCACGCGTATGCGCGCCGATATTGTGCGCGGCACGACGCTCGCCTTCGCCGCCTCTCGTCTTGGCCTCGGGGAACACATGATTCTTGGGCGCGGCGAAGAGGCTGCCGGCGGCCGCTTCCGTGATCGAAACCTTGCGGGCGCCATGGAGGCGGTGGTCGGGGCGGTCTACCGTGCCAACGGCTATCGCTCGGCCCGCGCCTTCATTCTCAAGCTTCTTCGTCCCGAACTCCGCCAGATTCGCAAGGAAGGCGTCCGGGTGGATCCGAAATCTGCGCTTCAGCACCTCGTCCAGGCCCGATGGCATGAACCTCCGGAGTATGTGACCGTTGAGGAAGGAACCAGCGCAACGGGCCGCCGGTTCACCGTTGAGGTGCGCATCGCTGGCGCAACGCTCGGCGCCGGCAGCGGTGCAAATAAACGTGAGGCACAGCAGAAAGCTGCCCAAGAGGCCGTAATCGGACTCGCCGCAACCGCGGCGGGGGAGGCCTGACCGATGTACCTCAAAAAGCTCTCAATACAGGGCTTTAAGAGCTTTGCCAACCGCACAAACTTCGATTACGGCCGAGGGGTGACGGCCGTCGTCGGCCCCAACGGATCCGGCAAAAGCAACGTCTCCGACGCCATCCGCTGGGTACTTGGCGAGCAGAGCACACGCCTCCTCCGTACCAAGAAACAAGAAGACGTAATCTTCGCAGGCACCAGTGATCGTGCCGCCGTCGGCCTCGCCGAAGTGATCCTTACGCTCGACAACGAAGAGCGCTGGCTACCGCTCGATTTCGCCGAAATCGAGATCGGGCGCCGAGTCTATCGAAATGGCGATTCGGAGTACCTCCTCAACGGCTCACGCGTCCGCTTGCGCGACGTGCTGGACCTGCTCATGAAAGGTGACGTTGGCCAGAACAGCTACTCGATCATGGGCCAGGGCTTGGTCGATGAAGTACTCAGCATGTCTCCCGACGAACGCCGTTCCTTCCTAGACGAAGCGGCCGACGTCAAGCGCTTTCGTACCAAGATCAGAGACGCTCAGGACCGGCTGGCCGCCACCCGTGACAACATCGAACGGGTGGCGATCATCGTCGCTGAAATCGAACCGCGGCTCGGCCAGCTAAGCCGCCAGGCCGAGCGCGCCGCTGAACATCGCCGGCTTTCGGCGGAACTGAGCGACCTCCTCCGCACGTTCTACGGCCAGCGTTGGGGTGACGCCCAAAACAGTATCGTTCGGGCCCGCGCGGCCTTGGACCAGAGCACCGCCGAGGACGCCGCCGCCGCTGTGCGTGTCACTCAACTACGCGACCAACTCCGCGCCCTGACCGACGAGATTCGCAAACGGCGCGACGCTATCTCTCGTCGCGACACGCACAACACCGAGATCCAACAGAGATTCGCGATGACGGAACAGGCGATCGCCCTGGATCGTGAGCGTCACTCCATGGTTGCCGCGCGCCGCGAAGAACTCCATACCGAACTGGAGATGCTAGAATCGGACAAGCTCGCGCTTTCATCGACCGACCTCGATGACGATCGACGCGGGATCGAAGTCGTTGGCGAAGCCGAAGAGGCCAAGGTCTCCGTCGTTCAGGCGCGACAGTCGCTAGATATTGCGGAACGCGATTACTCAACCGTCCGAAGCCGGGTGCAGGAGTTGCGCGACGGAGCTGACGCCGATGATCGGCGAGCCGCCGCCATGGAAGCGGAAGCACTCGGCGCCACCCGCCGACTTGGCGACCTCGATCACGAAGAAGGCCAAGCGCGAGTCCAGCGGAAGACCGTGATAGCAGACCTTGTTGGTTACGGTCGTCGTTTTGCGAACGGTCGCGCGGCCGTTTTGGAGGCCGAAGACACGCTTGAAGCGTCGCGAGCCGAGGCCGACGCCGCTCGTGAGCGTCTCAGCCGCGTCCAGGAAGAGGTTCGAATCTACGAATCGGCTGGTAACCGCGATCTTCGCGAACTGGATCATCTGGAGGGCCGGCTCGATGCCCTCCGACGGGTGCAGGCAGAGCACGATGGAGTCGCTGCTGGTACTCGTAACGTGCTCATCATGGGCCAGGCGCTCATTGACGGGGTCGAACCTCACAGCCTCGGCGAGCCGCCCGAGATCCATGGGGTCGTGGGCTTGCTCGCCCGCCAGATCAAGGTGCCGGCCGGCCTCGAAGTGGCCATCAACGCCGCGCTCGAACAGCGTCTCCACGCGGTCGTCGTCGAATCGGAGGCGACGGCGCTCGAGGCTATCGCCGCTCTCCAGCGCCGTAAGCAGGGTCGCGCCCAGTTCCTCCCGCTTGAGACCGTTCGGCACGTCTATCCTCTGAACCTCCAGAAAGAGCGCGGCGTGGTCGGCGTAGCCTCAAAGCTGGTGCGCTGCGAGCCCCGCTTCAAACAGCTGCTTGATACGCTCCTCGGACGGATCATCATTGTTGAAGATGTCCAGACTGGCCTCCGCATGGTCAAGCGAGCCCTCGGTTCTGTGGTCACCCTTGATGGCGTTTACATCGAGCCCACCGGCGTAATCGCCGGTGGCGCTGCCGGCGCCGATGAAGGCGCGTTCAGCCGCCAACGTGAACTCGAAGAGCTGCCTGAACGGATCGAAGAGTTTCGCACTCGTACCGATACCAGCGCTCATCAGATCTCT
>JBDUAL010000070.1:0-7243 GCA_040004685.1 Anaerolineaceae bacterium
TCATCGTCAGCCTGCCCTATGGCTACGAGGAGTGGGTGGGCGAGCGCGGCGTGACCCTCTCGGGCGGTCAGAAGCAGCGTATCGCTATCGCTCGCACGTTGCTGCTAGATCCGAAAATCCTGATCTTCGATGACTCAACCGCCAGCGTGGACTCTCAGACCGAGTTCCTCATCCAGCAGGCGCTGCAGGAGTTGATGAAGGGCCGCACTACGTTCGTGATCGCTCAGCGACTGCGGACGGTAATGCGCGCGGACGAAATCGTCGTCTTGCAGAGCGGCAAGGTGGTGCAGCGCGGCACGCACGCCCAACTGCTCGAACAGGAAGGTCTCTACCGCCGGATCTTTGATCTTGAACTGCGGGACCAGGAGCAGGCGCTCGGACGGCCAACAGCGGGTGTCGATTCGCGAGACGCCGCGCTGACTACGGGTGACGACGGCAACCAGAACGGTCACGGCCACGAACCAGCAACGCGAACCGGCGTCCCATCGCTGGCTACCGAGGGCGTCGCCGGAGGCGGCTCATGACAACTCGTCGCGGGAGCGCGTTCGTCACAGCTGAAGGAGCATCGCAATGGGAATGATGGGTGGAGGCGCGGGCGCTGGAGGCTGGAGCACTGGCATCGGTGGCCAGACCATGGGCCCCAACCGCAGCCGCGGCGCGGACGGCTGGGACGATGATGCCTACGGCAAGGCGTACGACGCGGATGTCGTCCGGCGCCTCCTGCCGTACCTCAGCGGATACAAGAAGCAGGCGATCTTGGCGTTCGCCTGCATGGTCCTCTCGGCGGTTACGAGCTTCATTCAGCCGCTGCTCATCGGCCTGACAGTGAAGGCCGGGATCCAGAACGACAACCGCATGGTCGGCACCCTCTTCGCCATCATGGTGGTGATGGCGGTGCTCAGTTGGGTTTCGGCCTACATCCAACAGTTGACCACGGCCTGGATGGGGAACCGCCTGCTGCTGCAACTGCGAAGCGAAATGTATGACCACATGCAAGGTCTTTCGCTGAGCTTCTACGATGAGATGGAAGTCGGGCGCATGATCAGCCGTCTGACCAGCGACGTGACCGTCATGCAGGAGTTGCTGACTTCAGGTTCGTTGACGTTTGCGGCGGACTTTGTCGGTCTAGGCGTGGTCATCGTGGTCTTGCTGGTGCTCGATTGGGAGCTTGCGCTTGTGACCTTCGCGGTCGTCCCGCCGCTCGTCCTCATCATGGTTTGGTGGGCGAAACACGCGAAGGCGGCATTCGTCAACGTGCGCATCAAGATCAGCGCCCTCTACGGCACGCTCGCGGAGAACGTCTCGGGCGTGCGCGCCGTCCAATCCATGTCTCGTGAAGACGAAAACGCCAAGCGCTTCGACGCCCTCAACCAGGACAACCGCAAGGCGAACATTTGGGCGGGCATGCTCAGTGCGGCGATCATGCCGGTAATCGAACTGGCCGTGGCGATCGCCACCTGCGCCGTCGTCATCGTCGGTGGCCTTCGTGCACTGAACGCCGATTCGCTGAACCAGGCAGAAGTGGCGACGCTGTTCGCCGTGCTAACCGCCTTCACGCTCTACGTCGGCCGCTTCTTCGACCCGATCCGGGATCTCGTCCTCCAGTACACGATGCTCCAGCGCGCCATGGCCGGCGGCGAACGCATCTTTGAAGTGCTCGATACCAAACCGCGCATCTCCGACAAGGAAGACGCGCTGGAGCTCGAATCGGTCGAGGGACGCGTCGATTTCGATAACGTAGAGTTCCACTACATCGAAGGCGTGCCGATTCTGCGCGGCATCGATCTGCACGTGCTCCCGGGCGAGACGATCGCTTTCGTCGGTCACACTGGGGCCGGCAAGACCACGATCACCTCGCTCGTCAGCCGCGGCTACGAAGTGACCGGCGGGGCGATTCGCATCGACGGCCACGACATCCGCGACGTAAAGCGCCGCTCGTTGACGAAGCACATGGGCGTGGTCCTTCAGAACCCCTACCTCTTTAGCGGCACCATTCGCGAAAACATCGCTTACGGACGCCCGGAAGCGACGGACGAAGCCGTGCGCCAGGCGGCCGCGGCGGTGGGCGCCAATGAGTTCATCGACCGCCTGGACGAGGGTTACGACACGATCCTTCAGCAGCGCGGCCAGAATCTTTCTGTGGGCCAGCGCCAATTGATCAGCTTCGCGCGCGCAATCCTCGCCCAGCCGCGAATCCTTGTGTTGGACGAAGCGACAGCCTACGTGGACACCCAGACCGAGGTCATCATCCAGAAGGCGCTGCGCGGGTTGCTCAAGAACCGCACCTCGTTCGTCATCGCGCACCGGCTGAGCACGATCCGTGAGGCGACGCGCATCGTCGTGCTTGACCAGGGCAAGATTGCGGAGATCGGCTCGCACGATGAGCTGCTTGAGCAGAACGGCATCTACGCCAACCTCTACAAGATGACGTACGAGCAGGAGCAGCAGAAGCAAGCCGAATCGTTGGTTGGTGAGGACGAGGCGTTCGCCCGCCGCCGCCAGGGCGAGCTCGCCCCTGCGCCCGCCGCCGGGGGGTAGACGAAGGCAACCGCCGACACGCCGTCCATGCCGCGAGTCGCGGGAGCGCGGAGCGGACCGCACGAGGTGATGATGGATTATCCAGTCCACAGCTGGGCCGATCCGCGCCTGGAAACCCGGCCTTCACTGCTCGGAGGCATGGGTGGCTTCGCTGTGGCGCCGATCACAGCTGGTGAGACGCTGCTGATCCTCGGCGGCGCGGTACTGACCCTGGCGGAGATGGAAGAGAGCTTCGCCAGATACATCGCAGCGGGCAGGTACTTCAACTCGATGCAGGTGGAAGAGGACGTGCATCTGCACCTTGAAGACGTCCTCCCAGTGCCCTTCAACCACTCCTGCGATTCCAACGGCTGGATGGCAGACGCCGTAACCGCCGTCGCTCGGCGCGTTATCCGCGCGGGCGAAGAGGTGACGGTGGACTACGCCCTCCAGACCGTGCAGCCAGTGCCGCTGCTGGAAGTGCCCTGTGCCTGTGGCGCGCTCGATTGTCGTGGCACAATCAGTGGCGACGACTGGCGGCTCTCAACCGTCCAGACGCGGTATGCGGGGCACTTCGCGCCGTTCATCAACGAGCGGATCCGCAGGTTGGCGGAAACGAAAGAACCACCGAGACAGAGGGACTCTGAATGAGCCCGTCAAAGGCCTCAAACATCGGCCGCTCGGTGGTTCGAATCGAATTGCTAAGCGCCGTTACTCATCGCCGTCTTCGTAGTACTCGTTGCCGAGGTGGGTGATCTGCTCTTCGCCCATCATGTAGCGCAGGGTGTTCTTCAGCTTCGTCTGCTGGATGAAGAGGTCGTGCTCCGGGTAGAGGTCCGGCGCGTGCTGCGGGCTCTTGAAGTAGAACGAAAGCCACTCCTGGATGCCCTTGAAGCCCGCTCGCTTCGAAAGATCGAAGAAAAGCGCGAGATCCAGCACCAGCGGGGCGGCAAGGATCGAATCGCGGCAGAGGAAGTCCACCTTGATCTGCATCGGGTAGCCCATCCACCCGAAGATATCGATGTTGTCCCAGCCCTCCTTGTTATCTTTGCGGGGTGGGTAGTAGTTGATGCTGACCTTGTGATAGACGTTGCCGTAGAGTTCTGGATGGAGGTCCGGCTGGAGGATATATTCGAGCACGCCGAGCTTCGATTCTTCCTTCGTTTTGAAGCTCTCCGGGTCGTCCAAGATCTCGCCGTCGCGGTTGCCGAGGATGTTGGTCGAGTACCAGCCTGCGACTCCGAGCAAGCGGGCCTTGAACATTGGGGCGAGGACCGTCTTCATGAGCGTCTGGCCCGTCTTGAAGTCTTTGCCGCCGATCGGCACGCCGCGGTCGTTCGCCAGCTTGACGATCGCCGGGATATCGCAGCAGAGGTTCGGGGCGCCGTTCGCGAACGGTACGTCCTCCATCATCGCCGCGTAGGCGTAGAGCATGGATGGGGCGATCTGCTGGTCGTTCGATTCCATTGCCGCCTCGAAGTTTTCGAGGTTCATGTGCTGTTCGCCGGGCTCCATGAAGATCTCGGTGGAGGCGCACCAGACGATGACGAGGCGGTCGCAGCCGTTCTTCGCCTTGAAATCGCGGATGTCCTGGCGAATCTTCTCGGCCAGCTCGAGCTTGTTCGGCGCCGTCTTCACGTTCGTGCCGGTCAGGCGCTTTACGTAGTACTGGTCGAAAACGGCGGGCATCGGCTTGATGGAGCTGAGGAAGTCTTTGATCGGCTCGATATGCTCGTGCTTATCGAGCACGCCGCACTTCAACGCCGCTTCGTAGGCGTTGTCCGGGATCGGGTCCCAGGCGCCGAAGACGAGTTGGTCGAGTTCTGCCAACGGGACGAAGTCCTTGATCAAGGGGGAGCGCTTTTCGGTGCGCTTGCCGAGGCGGATAGTGCCCATCTGGGTAAGCGAGCCGATCGGCCGTCCCGTGCCGCGGCGCGAGTTTTCGACGCCGGCGATGAACGTGGTGGCGACAGCACCAAGGCCAACTAGCAGTACGCCGAGCTTGCCCGTGGCGGGCGCCACCGGCCGGGCGTTTGTAGCGACAAAATCCTTAGGTTCCAAAACAACACCTCGATCGCGGGCGAGCGTCATCAGGACCCGGTGCCATTGCGCCGGGATCCTGCCTGTTTTCGCCCAGTGTTGAACGGTGCTCTGACGCCTGCCGAGGAGTGCGGCGAGGGCGCTCTGACCACCAAAGCGCCTGATTACCTTTTCGGCGGAGTTCATCGGCTCACCGTTCACACGCAGAGTCTACCGAAATTTTCGTTAATACTCCAGCAACACGGTGGTATCGGAGTTGGCGTGGTGCGCGCGTTGACACCCCGATACTCCGACACTGATAGAGTCCGAAGAACAGACTTCGAGGAGTACCTATGCCCACCATCGATATCCCGGCGCCCATGGCCGGCAGCGTGAAGGAACTGCTTGTCGCCGTTGGCGATAACGTTGGCGCAGGTGCCGAGTTACTGATCATCGAGTCCATGAAGATGGAGATTCCGCTCGAAAGCCCCGTCGCTGGCCGCATCGCCGAGATCCTGGTCACGGCGCCCTCGACGATCGAAGAGGGCGCGGTTCTCGTCCGAGTGTCGGTATAACGGAGAATCGGATTAGCGGTGTGGAGTTAGGATTCCGCCACCCCGTTACTCCCTCCTCCGACTCGCTACAATCCCAAGCGCCCGACTACCAGTTTGCACGCCTTGGGCGGGCGTAGAACATCGGGGGAAATCATGGCTGACAGGTGGAACGACGGCGAGGCGTACGAACGCTACATAGGGCGCTGGAGCCGGCTGGTGGCGCGCGAATTCGTAGCCTGGCTGGAGCAGGACCAGGGGCTGGAGTGGCTGGACGTTGGCTGCGGTACCGGCGCGTTGACGCAGGTCGTGCTCGACTTCGCCCGGCCCGAGTCCGTAAAGGGTGTCGATGCTTCGGAGGGCCTTATCGAGGCAGCGGGCCGCACCATCACGACGCCCCGGGCCGATTTCGCCGTCTGCGATGCACGGGCGTTGTGCGTGAAGAGCGGCAGCTACGACGTGGCGGTCTCCGGCCTCTGCCTGAATTTCGTGCCCGAGCCCGAGCAGGCGGTGGCCGAAATGGTGCGCGCCGCGCGGCCAGGTGGGACGGTGGCGACGTACGTGTGGGACTACGCCGCGGGCATGGAGATGATCCGCTACTTCTTTGAGGCAGCTGCGGCCCTCAGGCCAGAGGCGGCCCAGTTGGACGAAGGCCGCCGCTTTCCGCTCTGCCAACCGGAGGCACTGCGCCAGCTTTTCGAAGGTGCTGGGCTGCAGGACGTTGTGACGTGCGCGATCGAGGTGCCGACCGTGTTCGAGAGCTTCGAAGACTACTGGGAGCCGTTCCTGGGCGGGCAAGGCCCGGCGCCGGGCTACGCCGCGTCCCTAAGCCCCGACGGACTGGAGGCCCTGAGGAACGAACTGCTCAGCCGGCTGCCGCGCGGCGCTGATGGCAGCATCTCGCTTCGCGCGCGCGCCTGGGCAGTTAAGGGACGAAGTATCGGAGTATCGGGGAAGGGAGTACCGGGTTAGAAGGGGACACGAGCGGCGTGTCGGAGTGCAATTCGCAGCTGCGCGCCACTTATGTAATGGAGCGGTAGACGTCCATCGTCGCGGCAGCCGTGCGGGCCCAGGTGAAGTTGGCTACGCGCTCTCGCCCGCGGGTAACCCACTCTTGGCGCAGACCAGCGTTGGCTGCCAGTTCCGCCACGCGGTCCGCGATCTCGCCCGGCGAGCGGAGGTTCACAACGATCGCTGCGCCGCCAGTGGCCTCCAGCAGGGCGGGGATCGATGAGACGATCGCGGGCGTCCCGCAGTTCATCGCCTCCAGCGGCGGCAGGCCAAAGCCCTCCATCTCCGACGGGAAGACGAGCACCAGGGCACCGGTGTAGAGCGCCGGCAGGTCGTCGTCAGGGACGTGGCCGACGCATACCACGCGGTCGGCGATGCCAAGCCGTTCAGCTTCGCGTTTGTAGAGGGGCGCAAGCTGGGGCATTGGTTCGCCGCAGAGAACCAGTTGCAAGTCAACCCCGCGGCCGCGCAGCAGCGCCAACGCGCGCATCGCATCAACCGCGCGCTTATTGCGATTCCAGATGCCCACGCAGAGAAGGTATGGGCGTTCGATCCCCAGTCGAGCTTTGACGAGCGCGACCGATTCTTCCGAGGCTGCCGTCATCATCGCCCGTGGGGCCAGTGGAGTGACAGCGATTCTTCGCGCGGGTACCCCCAGCAGCCGGGTGACGTCATCGGCCACCGGCGTGGACGGCACCACAATCATCGTTGCGCGTTTGGCGGACTCGATGAGAAGCCGCCAGTAGAGCTTGTTGTCAACCCCGCGGAATAGCTTTGCCCGCGTGAGCGGCGCGAGGTCGTGGATCGTGGCCACGCGCGGGATCCGGCTGAACGCTGGGACAGTGCAGTTGGCGCCGTGGTAGACGTCGATGCTGTTATGGCGCATCCATTGGGGAAGGTCCACTTCCGTCCACCATTGCAGGCGCACTGCCGAAACACGCTTACGCCCCTCCGAAAGCCGAGCCGGGGGTATAAGGTGCTGCGTGTTCGGTGGATGGAGTTCTGGTGAGGCGAAGACGACTCGGCAATCGTCGCGCGCGGAGAGCGCCGCTCCCAACTCCAATGCGTAGCCCCATATGCCGGTCGGTTTGACAGACATTGCACAGGCGTTCAGGAGTACGCGGAGCGGGTTGCTGGGCATCGCT
>JBDUAL010000071.1:0-7241 GCA_040004685.1 Anaerolineaceae bacterium
TTTCACGCGAGCAAATTTTTTTTGAACACGGATGTTGAAGGCGGCACTGCAGTTACGTCAGCAATTTCTGCGGGTGCGTGGCGCGCGGCGGAAATTGCGCTCGCAGCAGCGCCACTGCCGGACTTCGCGAATTCCGGCCCAACAACTCCGATTAATTCCGGACCGGCCTGGGTCTAAATTTCTGCGAGGGAACCCGCGCGCTCCCGCAACTAATCCGGGACTGCCGGCGAGTCCTCGTGCCAGGCCGCGGCCACCTTGGAACAGTCGCCGACCCGGCGCTGAAGGCAGCGGCTATCGAGTTTCTGGCAGAGGTGAGGGAGCCAGCAGAGGCGCTGCGCTAGCTCTGCAATGAAACCCACTCCCCCATCGCGGGGCTACCAGGGGCGCTTCCACTTGCCCCAGTTGAACGGTTCAATGCCGGTGTCTGTGAGCTGCCAGATCGTCGCCTCGGGCTTGCCGTGCTCATCGATTTCGAGGAAGCCGATCGTGCCGAGCTGCGTATCGAGGTTGCGCGGATAGGTTGGCGAGCCGGGGTTCACGCAGAGCACGCCGTTGATGTGGTCGATCGCCTCAACGTGAGTATCGCCGTAGACAAGGACGTCCAATTCGGTAGTACCGAAGTAGCGCAGCATCGCGCGTTCGAGCGTGAGGTTGGGGGGATACTCGGGGATCGGGACGTCATGGGTGATGCCGATGCGCAGGCCGCCGAGTTCGACGAGCCAGGATTCGCGCAATCTCTTGTCGAACGGTTGGATCGGCCGGCCGCCAGAGCCGTCATCGCCGTTCCCCCGGGCTACGTAGATGGGCGCGACGTCGCCAAGCTGGTCGATCACCACCAGATCGTGGATGTCGCCCGCGTGGAGGATGTAATCGACCCCGGCGAAAGCGTCGAATACCTGAGGCCAAAGCTCGTGGCGGGCTTCAGGGATGTGGGTATCGGAGATCAGGCCGATTCGCATGGGTGGAGCCTACAGGTGCGGGCGCCGGGGAGCGAGTGCAGCGCACCTGTCCGGCCAATCGGGTTTCAACTCGGCGGCGCCCTGTACTTTCGGCTTTATCCGTCGATATTTGTGGTATGTCACGCTTCTGGGTCTGGGGAGTTCGCAATCCTTGCCTGCTGCTCGGCGGGCTGGCCGCCGCGACGGGGTTGAACGGCGTTGCCGACCAATCGATCGCCTTCACAGTCCTCCTGGGGTTCGGCTTGCTGGCCGAAACAGCGACCCATCTCGCCCGCCGAGCACGGGCGAAGGAACGCCGCGCGCGCGCCGCCGATGACGCGGTCCGTGGGGCCATTGAGATGCGCGAGAGATTCCAGCACCGCAAAGCCGCCTGAGCTTCACCATTCAAAATCGAGTTCGCTCAACGCGCGAATATCGTGCAGCCCTCCGCGGGGCCTGCTCACCACAATAACCGGCGCGCCATGAACGGCACTGCCCCCACCGCAGACCGCTGGTACACTCCCCAGAGATGGCAGTAGCGAGCGCAACCGTGGCCCCGCGAGCATCCTTATTGGAACGCCCGGCGAACCTTCCGCGTCTCGATTCGCTCACCGGGCTGCGGTTCTTCGCGGCTTTCCCGGTCGTGATGCACCACTTCACCAGTTTCGCCCAGCTGCCGCTGATCTGGCACTGGGCGGGATTCGGCAGCACCGGCGTGAGCTTCTTCTTTGTGCTTTCAGGGTTCGTGCTTACCTGGTCGTTCGTGCCCGGCGATACGGCCCCGCGCTTCTACTGGCGAAGGTTTGCGCGCGTCTGGCCGCTTCACCTGGTGACAACGCTGTTGGCCGTGCCGGTGTTCTACATGTGGCGCGATGTGCCGATGGATTGGACCGGCGTCATCCTCTCGCTCTTCCTCTTGCACGCGTGGGTACCGGCGGTGAACATCTACTTCGCAGGCAACCCGGCCTCGTGGTCGCTTTCCTGCGAACTGTTTTTCTACGCGATTCACCCGTTCCTGGTTCGAAAGACGCTGGCCGCCGGGATCGCCCTGCTGGCCGCGGCGACGGCCATCGTACTCGTTGCGCTTTACGTGGTGGCAGACCTCGCGATCGATTGGCCGGCGCGGATCGCGGGCTGGCTGCTCTACATCGCGCCGATCTTCCGCGTGGGTGAATTCCTCGTAGGAATGGCCCTCGCCTCGGCCATTCGGCGGGGCGTGCGATTCCCAATCGGCATCATCCCTTCCGTACTGCTGCTGGGAGCGTGGTTCACGCTCTACTACAACATTGCGCCGCGCCTCGATGCAACGCTCCAGATCGCTATCGCCGACTTGAGCTACCCGGCAATGGCCGTTCTTTACGGCCTGTTGATCGCCGCCGCAGCGCAACGCGACCTCGCCCGGCGGCCATCACTGCTGCGGTCAAGGCCGATGGTGTTGCTGGGACAGTGGTCGTATGCGCTCTACCTCATCCACGCCACGATCATCTACGCACTCATCGAACTGATCGGTGTGCGAAGCTACTCGGTGCTCAACGTTGGCTGGTTGGTCGCCGTTTCGGCGGTTACGGTGAGCGCGGCGGCGCTGCTCTACTACGGCATCGAGCACCCACTGGAGGGGCGTCTGCGAAGGATGCAGCAGCGGCAGCCTCTGGAGTCCGGGCAGTCCACAGCTGCCGCCGGGGCGACGGCCGCGAGTTAGCCGCCAGCCAAACGTCGCACATCTGTGAGCACCTACGCAGGATCGACGCTCACCAAGACCCGCGAGCGACACCGGCTGGTTGGCGTTGTACCGACTCACACGACAGATTGGTTCGATGAAGTGCGGCTCGAAATCGACTCGGAGCAACGCGCCGTGCGGCTACGAACTGCAACAGTGCCCATACGCCAACCACGCGCGCGATTCCTCGGACCCCGAACGGCACGGATCCGGAACCAGTGGGCGGGCAGAGGGCGAACCGCCCACCGCGGGGGTGGAGACCGAACGGCCGGTGCGCTCTGTTCCCGAGTCGGTCGCGGGCCGGGATGTGCGGCAGCTGGCGTGGTGGACGATCGGCGCTCTGATCGAGGGTTCGTTGGAGGCCCGCGATGTGACGGCGCTCTGCACTCTCATCCGTACGCTCCACACGCTCGGCCCAGAGCCGGAAGACGAACAGGCGATCCTCGCCGAAATCGAACTGCGGGGCGTGGTGATGAACGGTTTCCCGCCGCGGAACGATGAGGAGTGGGCGCTAGCCGCACGCGTATTCGACGCCGACGCGATCGCCGAATTCCACCGGTGGGAGGCTGTAGGGCACGGCTGGTAGCAGGCTCCGCTGGCGCGACGGTCTCGCAATGAGGCGCACATCTCGCAAGCCGCCCTCTCAGCCGCTGAGGGTAACCCCTGGATCCGCGGCGCGCACCACGGCGGCATCGCCGGCGGCGCGCGTTTCCGGCCCGTTTTCGAGCCGGGCAGCGATCAGCGAGAGGACGTAACACGGCACGAAGTACAACAGGCCCACCACAAGCAGGACTTCGATCGCGTTGCTGTTCGCCGGGTTCTCGTAGATCAACCGGCCGCGCCGAATCAGTTCGAAAACGCCGATGATCGACGCCAGCGAAGTGTCCTTGAAGAGCGTGATCAGCTGACTGACCAACCCAGGCGCCATCCGCCGAAGGGCTATCGGGACGGCGATTTCGCGCATCGTCTGGAGATAGGTGAGGCCGAGCGTCCGGCCCGCTTCGATGATGCCCTTGGAGATGGAAAGGATCCCGGCACGCATGATCTCCGCCACCACCGCGCTGTTGTACAACGTCAGCGCCACCACCGCCGCCCAGAAGCGGTCGATGCGGCCCGCGTCGTCTACCAGGTTGTCGCCCAGTGGGATGTTCAGGAGCCAGCCCATATCAACCCGCCCGCCGCCAAAGAAAACGAAGAAGAGCAGCAAGAGGAGCGGCGTCGCGCGAAAGCCTTCCACATAGGTGGTCGCGAACCAGCGGACACCACGGACCGGCGCAAGCCGGGCGACCGCCATGACCGTACCGATCACGATGCTCAGCACGATCGCGACGAAGGCCATCTTCGTGACGAGCCAGAGCGCCTTCAAGAGGAACTCCCAGTAGACCCATTCCTTGAACACCTCCCAGTTCCCCGGGAGGAGATCGAGCAGCGCAGCCCAGAGACCGCTCATCGTGACCTCCCCACGCGATGTTCAAGCCGTGATGATGCCCAGGCCAACGGCAGGGTCAGCGCAAGGTAGAGCAATCCGGCGGCCGTGAACGCTTCGAACGTCAGGAAGTTCCGTTGCTGGATGTTATCCGCCGATTGCAGCAGTTCGGTCACACCGATGACGGAGACCAGCGCGCTGTTCCGGAAAAGCGCGCTGAAGATGCTCGTGAGCAGCGGGATGGCGATGCGCACGGCCTGCGGAACGATCACGTGGACGCGGGTCTGCACGTAGTTCAGGCCGAGCGAACGCGCCGCTTCGTTCTGGCCCTTGTCGACCGAGGCGAGGCCGCTCCTCAATGCCTCCGAGGTGTACGCGCCCGTGTAGAGCGTTAGTCCGATCAGCCCTGCCTGGAACGGCGAAAGCAGCCACGTCACCTCTCCGTACAGGGGTAGGTCAAAGCGGGGAAACTTCGGTAGCGCGAAAAAGAAGAAGTAGAGCTGAAGGAGCAGCGGGGTGTTGCGGAAAACCTCAACGTAGACGCCGGAGAAGAATCGCAGCAGCCAGAAATCGGAGGTGCGGAGCAGGGCGACGATTGCGCCGAGAACGACGGCGAGCGCCATCGCCAACAGCGTAAGCACAATCGTTAGCCGGTACCCATCGAGAAATTCGCGCGGGTTATCCCGGATAATCTGGATCACGTCCCGCCCAAACGCGGCGAGTGCGACGAACCAATGGATAGCTCCCGACACGAAGAAGACGAGCATCATCGAAACGATGCTCGTCTTTCGCTTTTCCGGCCACTGAGCCGCCGCAGCACCCGCCGCCGGGTGGAGCCTTCGCTCCACCCATGCGCGATCTGTCCCACGGCGCTCAGTTGCACTCGTTCGCTACGGGGCGGCCGGGAGCTTGGCGCGAGCCTCAGCAGCCTTCGGTAGCCCTTCGAACTTGCCAAGGTACTGGTCGTAGATTTTGTCCCAGGTGCCGTCCTTGAACATGCGGTCCAACTGGCTGTTGATGTACGCCTGCATGTCAGTCTTGCCCTTCTTCACGCCGATGCCGTACGGCTCATCCGTGAACAGACCACCAACCAGCTTGACCGTGGGGTCGGCCGCGGCAAATCCGAGAAGGATGACGTTGTCAGTCGAAACCGCGACCACGCGGCCGTCCTTCATCGCCTGCACACACGCCGAGTAAACGTCGAGCAGCAGTACCTTCGCCTGCGGGTACTTGGCGGCGAGCGTCTGCGCCGGCGTTGAACCCTGCACGGTGCAGACGTCCTTGCCATTGAGGTCTGTGGCGGTCTTGATGGTCGTGTTGTCTTTCTTGACGAGGATCGACTGGCCAGCCTGGTAGTACGGCTTGCTGAACTCGATCTGCGTCTTGCGCTCTTCGTTAATTGTGAACGTGGCAATGACCACGTCCACTTTGTCTTCCTGGAGGTACGGGATGCGGTTCTTGGAGATCGCCTCTTCGAACTTGACCTGGTCCTCGGTCAGGCCGAGTGACTTGCCGAGTTCTTTGGCGATGGCGATATCGAAGCCGTCCAGCTTGCCGCTAACGGCGTCCTTCACGCCGAAGCCGGGCTGATCGAACTTGACGCCGAACGTGATCTTCTTGGCGGCGACGATCTTACCCATGGTGGAGTCCGCAGCGAATGTCGGCGCAGCGGTAGCGGCGGTGGTCGCGACCGCCTTGGGCGTCGTCTTGGCGGTGCTATCATCGTCTCCGCAAGCGGCTGCAAGCAGCGCGAAAGCGGCAAAGACGGCGAACAGCCCCAGCAATAACCCTGGTTTCCTGGTCAAAACAGTTCCTCCCTGTGGTGGGACGTTGGCGTCCCCTGTCGTTACGAGTACGTGCAAAGGCACGCGCTCAGTTCCCTCAATGGCTGATGATTCGGCTCAGAAAGCGCCGGGTGCGCTCACTCTTTGGGTGTTCGAAAACCTCCGCCGGGGTGCCCGCCTCTTCGACGATGCCATCGGCCATGAACAGCACGCGGTCCGCCGCCTCCCGCGCGAAGCCCATTTCGTGGCTGACCACAAGCATCGTCATGCCATCCTTCGCAAGGTCGCGCATCACGTCCAGCACTTCCTTGATCATCTCCGGGTCCAGGGCGCTGGTCGGCTCATCGAAAAGCATCACGCCGGGCTCCATCGCAAGCGCCCGAGCGATCGCCACCCGTTGCTGCTGCCCGCCGGAAAGCTGCGCCGGATAGGCGTTCGCCTTCTCCGGAATGCCGACTCGCTCGAGCAGCTTGTTGGCGCGGGCTTCGGCCACATCCCGGCTCTCCTTGCGCACTTTGCGCGGCGCCAGCGTGATGTTATCCAGCACGGACATCTGCGGGAATAGGTTGAACGACTGCTGCACCATGCCAACGTGCGAACGCAGTTCGTTGATATCCGTCTTCCGGTCGTGCACGGAAACGCCGTTGACCACGACTTCGCCGCCATCGATCGCTTCCAACTTGTTGACCGTGCGCAGCAGCGTGCTCTTGCCGGAGCCCGAGGGACCGATGATCACGATCGTCTGGCCGTGATTGACGTCTTCGGTGATCCCTCTGAGCACTTCGTTCTTACCGAAATGCTTGTGGACATCGCGAAACCGCACCGCGGGCCCCGAAAACGTAGCGTTCACAATGAGAAAGTATACGGGGCGACCTTCGTGGGCACTACAGCTAACGTCCAGCGTTCTCAGCGGCGTGCCAGCTTCTTAGTGCTCAGCCCGTCCCTCAGCTCGCCTGGAGGAACTCCACCCAGTTGCCATCCGGGTCTTCCACGATCGCGATCGTGATCCCCGGCCGGAACTCGCGCACCGGCACGACAACCTTGTAGCCGGCCGCCGCACAGCTATCGGCGAGCTCCTGGATGTTCGAAACGCTGATCGTCCAGTAGCGGTAGCCGGTCGCGCCCTGGATGCCGCCGCCAGCCGCGCGGGCCTCCGGCAGAGTCGCCGGCGCCACGACCTTGATCAGGCTCGTGCCGCACATCAGGCGATGCATCGCCGAGCCGCCGCCCATCGGCATTTCGCCTTCGTACTTGAAGCCAAGCGTGTCGCGGTAGAACGCTAGCGACTTTGCCGCGTCAGTGACCACAATGCCGAGGTCGATCGAATCTTTTGTCAGTTGAATGCCCATGTCCTGCCTCCGGAGTTTCAGTACGGC